>CALPRR020000043.1 GCA_943326025.2 Candidatus Kuenenia stuttgartensis
TCTTTTTCAAAAATTTCAAAAATTTCTTCTGCGTGTGCTTTTGTCTTTGGTTTATCAATGATTCCTATGATAATTCCTTTTTCGTTCACGACGAATGTTGTACGATGAATTCCATCATATTCTTTTCCCATGAATTTTTTATGTCCCCAAACACCATAAGCTTCTATGATTGTTTTGTCAACATCTGCTAACAGAGGGAAATTTAATTGTTGTTTTTCAATAAATTTTTGATGAGAAGCTTCTGAGTCGGCGCTAACTCCAAAAATTTGTATTTCTTTTTCTGCTATAGCATCAAAATTATCTCTTATGTTACACGCTTGCATAGTACAACCTGGAGTGCTGTCTTTTGGGTAAAAATAGATTGCCCATTTTTTACCAATTAAATCAGATGAATAGATTGTTTCTCCATTTTGATTTTTACCTATAAACATCGGAGCTTTATCTCCGACTTTTAAAAATTTTAATTTGCTCATTTTGTAAACATTGTTTTGACGAATATTTAATCAAATATAAATTGAATATTCTAATTGACAAAATTTATTTTAAAAAAAGTAAAAGGATTTTTATTATTAATGTATTTAAATCCAGTGTTTATATCGTTTTATGAAAAAATATTTCTTATATAATTCACTTGAAATAATATATGTTACATTATATATCTAATTTTATTTCAACCTGGATTATAAGGAGTAAAGATGATATTTAGTTAATAAATTGATAGGTTGTGATGAAGATACTTTATGAAAAAAACACCCCAAAATGTATTTATATTCTGGGATGTTATAGATTTAAATATTTTATGATTTAATCTTTTTCTTTATGACTTGTAGTATTTCTTTGGTATCTTTTCGATATACATAAATCAATAGATGCATATTATCTGGATTGAATTGACTTGGTAATTTGTAACTATAATTTAAATAGTATTTGTCACCTTGTATAGCTAAACCATTTTTATCAACCTTCATAGCATCAACTAATTTACGTCCCATCGCTAATCCATCTATACATCCTCTGTGAATGTCTTTGTGTACATAATTTAAATCTTCATTATTAGGCAATGACCAAGCGGCAGGTACTTTTTGTGGAGCAATCAATGAATCTTCTATCAAATAAACAACTTGGTATAAATCCTCAGTAAATGATTGAATTAAATCAACCTCGGTATGCAAAAACACACCTCTAGTTTCAGGGAAATAATTGGTAGCTGCTTGCAAATTAGCTTTTAAAGGATTAGCCAATAAGTTATTTACAGTTGAACCCCATGTATTAATTGTAAATGGAGTTTGGAAAATATAACCATCAATATTTTTTCTATTGAAAGTAACAGAAGGGTTAGAGCTGAAATCTTCTTCAGAAGCAGGAGCTTCGAATGATATTTCAGTTCCTTGGGGATTCGTAAAGTCAGTTGTATAATTAGGAGAACTAGTTACTTGAAAATCCATAGAACCTCTTGGTCCAGAATGAATAGCAGCAATAAATACCCTATCTGCATTGAGGTGAGCTATATCATGTATTTCTATAGCAGCATCTGGACAATTGATACATTTATGACCTGTGAAATCTTCTATTAATACATTTGCTAATGTATTTGTATTTGGTCCAAATGTTGGCCATAATGTATTTTTATAAGTTTCAAGATTTATTCCATACAAAAGTGTTGTATCTACATCAACATACTGTTTTGGATAAGGATTTTTTACTTTATCACACGATTGAAAAGTGAAAAAAGCTACTAAAGCTGTAATGTATATGATTGTTTTTTTCATGATTCAAATGATATTAATTAGAAACTTTGAGTGAAAGATAATGTCAAGCCATTTGATGCAGGTACAACTCTACAAACTCCACCCACACAAAATAATCCAGCACGCTGTCTACCATATGAAACAGTAAATCGAGTTGATTCATGAACATATCCAACAGTTCCAATCACGTAATGAATTCTTAAATTTTCATGTGGATTTGCATAATTATATTGATCCATTAAACCAACAAACCAATTTGATTTGTAATTGTATTCAATAACACCTGTAGCCCAATCACCTTTGTCTCTTCCAGGACCTTTATTTGTAACCAATTCTTGTAATTCGATTCTAAATGAATGATTTTTGTTTAATTTATAACCAATTTCGACAACTCCGACGTGGGCAGTAATTATTCCAGTTGCATCTTCAGTAATACTAGCAAAATCGTTATTTAATTTAATATCAAAATAGTTTAAGATAATATTGAAAGATTTACTAAACTTTTTTGAAATATTGATATTAAAATCTTGCCACAATAATGTTTTACTTGTTGAAAATAAATTTGTTGAATAAGCTATTCCTGTTGAGTCAAGTGCGTTTATTCCTTTATAGCTCTTTAATGGATCATAAGCATTTGAAAAGTTTGCGTTAATAGTAGTTCCATACTTTCCACCTAATTTTGAACCTTTTGGTATCGTATAAACAACTTCAGCTTGATATGCGATCTCTCCATTTAATTGAGTTGCATATGGATATAATGAAGCAACTAGATTGTATGTGTGCGTTTTATTCAAGGAAGGTAAATAATTAATTAAATCCATCTGCAATCCTTTTGATCTATCAGATCTATAACTCATATTATCAATTGATTTACCTGAAAAAGAAAAACCTAATCCCTTTTTAGACCAACCCATATTAAATAAAGCAGCGTATCCATTGTTATAAATAAATTTATTGTCAGCTGAAGGATCATTTTCTTTGATAGAATATTCACCATCAATAAAAAATTTATTATAGCGAATTTTGAAACGACCTCCATAACTACCCACATTTTCAGGTAAAATTAAGTTGTCGTCATTATCTTTTTGATACTTACTAACAAATGAACCACCTAAAGTAATGTCTAATTTTTTGTCTATTAAAAATTTGAAAGTTTCATTTAAATGTATTTCCCCATCTATTCCTCTTACAATTCCTTCCGCTAATTCTATTCTACCATTTGTAAAAGATTCACGTTGATAGCCATATGCTGCTTTAATAACTATACCAACTTTTGGCTTTATAATTAAACGTAATCCATCCAATGCATTATCATATCCTAATGCTCTATTTTCATAAGCTCTTAATAAAGCACCAGAACCAAATTGTTCATAGAAATTACCAACAGTTACATCAACTAAAGCATTTGTGTAACCAATATAACGCATCCCTAATCCTGTCCCTGAAAATACTGCTGGATAACCGTTAATCCTTGGAGCGTAAGACTCAAAACGACCACCAGCTTTAAAGCCATTGTTAACATAAAATACATTCATATATGTATTTATAAGTCCTTTTTCAGGGGGTAATGATGCACCAATTAAAGTATCTTCGTTTAGATATTGGAAAGTAGTTTCAATGTTCCCAGTTAACGTACCTTTATTTTCTTGAGAAAAGGTTAAGAAACTAGAAAAGATAATGTAAACAGATAGTAACTTTTTAAACATCATAAAAGTTGAATTAATTCGGGATTATTTTTTTGAGACTTTCAATAATTCCTCATATAATTTATCTTCGTCACCTGGAGCGTAATTATTGTGAGAATAAACTATTTCACCTGCAGTATTTACTAAGAAAGTATGTGGAACGTTATTTACACCCATCGCTCTTTTGAAGTCTCCATTTGGATCATAAACGACCAAATATTCCCATCCTTTTCCATCTACATATACTGGAACTTGACTCATTGTTTTTGTGTCGTCGATTGTTACCGCTACAAGGTTTACTCCTGTTTCAGTTTGCCAATCGGTATATAAATCATGAATAGTATTTAATTCTCTTTTACATGGAGAGCACCAAGTAGCCCAAAAACTAATAATCACGGGACCTTTAAATCCTAATTCAGCCATATTAACTGATTTTCCGTCCATTGTCTTTAGTTCAATTGAAGGTAATTTTTTAACATCTAATATGTGTTTTTCATCTTGAGAAAATAAAGACAATGAGATTGCTAATCCAAAAAATATAAGTGCAATTTTTTTCATTTTTATCAATTTTAATATTCAAAATACAGTTTTCAATAATCCTGCCGAAATCAAAGATAACTTAATTTATATGGACTTTCAGTCTAATAATTGAATATTTTATTGAAATCCTATCGTTTGAATAATTGTTGGAGTTTTTTTGTAAGTATCAGAATTATAGGAGTTAATATTGGTTTTTTTTATTCTTATTATTGATTATTCTTATTTTAATTTAAAATTGTTTTGGTTAAATCGTATATTTATCAATCGTTTTTATTAATATATTTGTTAAACATCAATAAAACTAGATATTTATGAAACAAATTTTACTTAATGCATTTGCTATTTTAGGTATTGCTTTTATAAGCGTTGCACAAGACGGTATTGTTATAAAAATCGCAGGTGATAATACAGATTATTCTTCAGGACATGCGCCATATGTTACTTCAGAAACAGTTGGAAATGAAATTGTAGTTGATTTCGAAATTGAAAATACATCAGGTAATCAAGTGACATATAGAATTTCAAGATTAAAAGATGGCAATGTACCAAGCGATTGGACAAATATGGTTTGTGTAGGCTCTTCTTGTTTTGCAAATTCTCCTAATAATCCATATTGCACTCCATCTAACGCTCCTTTAGTATTATCAAATAATGCAACATCTCAAATGCCATTTCACATCAATCCAAATTCTGTTGCGACAGGAGCTACATTTACCTTGTATGTAGGGACTGATTGTAGCAGTTTTGTTGATTCAGTAAAAGTAAGAGTAGATGCAACAGCTTCTGTTAAAGAAGTAAAGCAGAACCCAAGTTTCTCAATGTTTCCAAATCCATCTGATGAATTTGTCTCTATTCAATTGAATAACACAGAAAAAGGATTGGTTAGAGTTATTGATTTGTTAGGAAATGTAATTTATTCTGAATCTATTTTTACTTCATCAAAAATTAACACTTCTGATTTCAAAAATGGAGTTTATTTCGTTACAATCGAATCTGAAGGTGTTAAATTAGCAAGTAGAAAATTAGTCTTAAGACATTAATAGTTTTCAACTATAGATTATTGAAAGAGGCTTTTTATGAGGTCTCTTTTTTTATTTTATCTTGTTATCTTTGAAGTAATAATAAAAATTGAAGACACTTTCACTTCCATATCAAAAAGCAATTAGCGCATCGATCGAAGCATCGGAGGTGATAATGAATTTTTATTCTAATGGTTTTAATTCACAATATAAAAGCGATGGTTCTCCAGTTACAGAGGCTGATTTTGCTTCTTCGAAAGTGATTCTAAAACATCTTGAAGAAACAAATATTCCCGTACTAGGAGAAGAAAGTGAACATCAACATTATGATATTCGAAAAAATTGGACATTAAATTGGTGTGTTGATCCATTAGACGGGACAAAAGAATACATAAAACGAAATGGAGAATTTGCAGTAAATATTGCATTGGTCGAAAATGGAATTGCCATTTTTGGAGTCATAGCTTGGCCAGTTGAGCGTAAAGTGCTTTTTGGAGGTAAAGAGATAGGCGCTTTTATAGCCACTTTTGATGATATTCACAATAAAGAAAATTGGAATGAATTAAAGGCACAATGTTCCTCTAATTCTCCAATAATTATGGCAACTTCAAGAACGGCTCATTCTGGAGCATCTGCAGAATTTATTGAATCGTTAAAAAAAGAACATTCTGAAATTGATTTTCTAAAAAAAGGAAGCGCTTTAAAATTCTTTGATTTAGCTACAGGATCTGCTGATATCTATCCTCGTTTTGCCCCTACAATGGAATGGGATATTGCAGCAGGACAAGCAATTTTAGAAGCTTTAGGCGGGTCAGTTTGTTCAGTAGAAACGGGTAAACCATTAACCTACAATAAAGAAAATTTATTCAATCCTTTCTTTATTGCAAAGACCAATGCTTTGTTGTCTTTTCTTTTCTGTTTATTCTTTTTTGCAGGATTTTCGCAACAAAACTTGATGCCTTTGAATAGCTATTTTAAAGATAAAATTTATTCACCTTTAAAAGGAAAACCTTATAATAACGGCTCTTTTTTACCTGTTTCACAGAAAGAATACGATTTAGAATTCTTAAATGCTGATACATCTCTACAATATTTCGATTTTACAGAATTAATGCTCAAACATTATTTAATTGAAGTAAAAGGAGAAGATTTTAACTTTTCTGTTACGCCTTTATTGGATCTTTCAAGGGGAAAAAATAGGGAAGATTCAACAGGAACTAAATTTTATCAAAATACCAGAGGACTTCAAATAGAAGGTGATTTATTAAAAACGGTTTCTTTTTCTACTGCTTTTTACGAAAATCAATCCCTGTTTATTGATTACGAGAGAGCTTATTATAATTCAGTAGGAGAATTATACCCTAATACGAACGGAACGTATAGCACTCAAAACGCTGTAATTCCAGGAGCAGCAAGAACAAAGCCATTCAAAGGAAATGGATTTGATTATGCTTATGCAATTGGAAATGTAGTTTATTCGCCATTTAAAAAGTTACAATTTTCTGGAGGAAATAATGCCCATTTCATCGGTGCAGGTTATCGCTCACTTTTATTATCTGACAATAGTATTAATGCTCCTTATATTCAAGTTAATTACTTTATTTCTAAGCGTTTATCTTATGTGTTTATGCGTGAAAGGTTATTTAACTTAATGCGTCGACCAATTAAAACTACTGATGAAGCGTATTATGAACCGAAAGGATATTCAGTAAATTACTTAACGTTTAAACCAACAGAAACAATCTCCTTAAGTGTTTTTGACGGAATTATTTGGAGCAAAGGTGATTCAGTAACAACTCATCCACTTAATTCATGGTTTTACAATCCAATTCCAGGTTTGACAGAAGCGGTTTATTCTAATAGTAAACAAATGAATTCGCTTTTGGGGTTGAATTTAGAGGTTATTTTTTTAAAAAACTACAGACTTTATTCTCAAGTTGCTATGTCTAATTTGGATTCAAAACATGTTGGATTTCAATTAGGGGTTCGAGGTTACAATTTTTTCAAGGTAAAGAATTTAATGTTGCAAATGGAATACAATGACGTTCCATCAACATTATATTCATCTTCAAATAAGAGGTTGAATTACAGTCAATACAATTTACCATTAGCGCACACAAAAGGAGCTGGATTTCAAGAATTTATTATTCGCTTCAATTACGAATACAAACGATTTTATGTAGATTACAAAACAATCATGTACCAATTAAGAGATTATCAAGTGAATTCACTTCTGGCAGTACATAAGAATCAAACTATCCAGAATAATCAACTTTATCATCATCAAATTGAAGCGGGTTATCGCATAAATCGAAAAATTAATTTTACTGCTTTTGTTACTTGGGTAAATCGTAATGATTATGCCCCAAAAAACTTTAAAACGAATTTCATCAACGTTGGAATTCGAACAGGATTAATTAATCATTACAACGATTTTTGATGAGGTGGATTAGTTACATAGCTTTTATTATTACCAACGTTGGGTTTTCTCAAGTTCAGGTAAAAATGTTATATGAGGAAATGCCATCTGATTCTGTTCAGGCGTTGAGTTTAACAGAACATTCAAGTATTTTACCGACAATTGGAACAATTAAAAGTTTTAAAAAAACGAATACTGGTTATATTTCAAAAGTAAATAATGGTAATTATTTTAGAGCACATGCAATAACAGATTTAGCTTTTACACCTACTGATCAGTATAGAGCTGGTTTGGGTGCTTTTATAGAAACACAGTTTGCAAATAAGTGGTTTGTTCGTTTAGCTGCAATTGATGGTATAGGAAAAAACGACACCACTTTTTTAACACCAAAATCATTTTATTTTGAACGTAAAAAAGATAGTATAATTTCTTATTTGGATTTAAGAGGACGTGTTTCGTTTACTCCAAATCACGTGTTCAATTTTCAAGCGGGAATTGACAACAATTTTATTGGAGAAGGAAATCGTTCGATGCTTTTGAGTGATTATTCAGTTCCTGCTCCTTTTGCTCAAATTAGAACAAAATTTTGGAGATTGGAATATTTGATGTTGTATCAGTTTTACCGTGAAAAAGTAAAGTCACAATGGAAAAATAAATATGCAGCATCACATTATTTAAGTATAAACGCAACAAAATGGTTGAATTTCGGTTTTTTTGAAACGGTAATTTTTCAACCAAAAGACACGACATTAAATAGAGGTTTTGATCCAGAATATTTAAATCCAATTATATTTTATCGTCCTCAAGAGTATTCTATGGGTTCTTCAGATAACATCATTTTGGGCTTCCAAATTTCAGCGAAATATAAAGGTCATACGGTTTATGCTCAGGCAATTTTGGATGAATTTTCATTGTCAGAATTACGTAAAAAAACACAATGGTGGGGTAATAAATATGGAGGTCAATTTGGAATAAAAGGTAGATTTCAAAATAGAATCGGGGACTTTTTTTATAGAACTGAATTTAACACCGCAAGACCCTATACCTATTCTCACTCTTTATTAATTCAAAATTATGGCAATCAAGGTTATGCTTTAGCCAATCCATATGGAGGTAATTTTTCAGAGATATTGGGCGAATTGAAATGGCAAAGATCTAAATTGGGCATTAAGTTTTTCGCAAGTTATTTCCTAAAAGGATTTGATTTGAAAGATGGTTTAAGTTATGGAGGTGATATTTACCAATCATATAATAATAGACCTCATGAATATTACAATAAAATTGGACAGGGAAAAGGGAATAATGGCGTAAGAATAATACTTTCAACATCTTATAAAATAGATGAAGCATCTAATTTTCAGATATTTATTGAAAATCATTTTAGAACGAATAATTATTTAAAAGAACAAAATTATTATTTAGTTGTTGGGCTTAGAAGTTGTTTGTGGAACGACTATCGTAATTACTGATTTTTCCAAGATTCTTTTTTGTTTAAAGATTATGTATTAAATTGAAAATTTATTTAATCATTTTAACTTAAAAAATTTACCTAATAGATTGTATGTCAGTGGTTTTTTCACAGTAAAATGGCTTAAAACACAAGTCTTCAATATTTTACATTTGTCTTTTTTGAAAATAAATTAAATTAATAGTGAAAATGTGAATTTACTTTACTAATTTTGTATTTAAGACTATTATAATAAGCTAATATACTATACATTACACTACGTTATGCGTTTACTATCTACTAAACTTAATCTATTAGTTAGATTGAGCTATTCACAAAGAAACAATTTTAAGAAAGTTGTTATTGTAACTATTCTGTTTAATTCTCAAAGTGTTTTTGGTCAAATTCAATCGGCTGCACCTCAAAAAGTTAAAACCACAGAAACTGGAGTTGAAATTTATGAAGGTGTAGGAGTGGAAGGTCTTCCGACTAAAAATTTAGAAAATAAATCTACTTCAGAATTTCGGTCTAAGTCTATTCAAGAATATAGTTTAGAAGAATGCGTAAACTCACTTTCTGATGTGGATAATAAAATAAGAATTATTCAAAACCAATCAGGTTCTCAAGAGGAAATCAATCAGTATATTCTTTTCAAAAATCAACTGATTCAAAGAAAACAAGCATTAATAAATCAACAAATTACTAAGTAATGAAAAATGTTTTTTTAGCATTGTTATTTTCAATTAGTGCTCTTTCGCTTTTTGGTCAAATAACTGCAAATGGAAATTCAGGTACTTCTTCAACAGTATATACAGATGGAAGTCCGAATGAATCAATTTATATTTGGTCATCAGGAACTTTAGCTACTAATGCGGGTAGTTTAACTGCGACGCCTCCAAGTGGAACCGGTCCTTGGACTTTTGAATGGTTCTACCATGATCAAACAACTTTTTCTTGGGTTGCTTATTCTACATCTACAGGTTCAACTTCTACAATTTCCTCCTTAGCAAGTGATGGATACAGAGTTCAAATTACAGATAATTCAGGTACATTAGTAGGTTGTTATAATGCATGGGTTTGGAATTTAAATGGAAGTACGTCAATCGCTCAAGGTGCTATGACTTGCTCTTCTACAAATTTAACAGGAACAGCAGCTTCAAATGGTACTTTTACATATTATAACCCTCCAGAAGCAAGATCAACTGTGTCGGCTTCTACCGGGGTTTCAGTTAGTTTTTCAGCTACTCACACTTACGTTTCAGATTTAGTTTTCTATTTAAAAGGGCCTGCTTCTTGTGGATCGCCTACAGTTACATTATCATCATTGAGATATATTTGTAATAGTGGTAATAATGTTAGTAATTTAGTTTTTTCAACGGCTTCTACATCTGTTTTGGATATATGTACTGCATCAGTTCCTTTAACAGGAACTTTCGGTAAATACAAAACTGATGGTGGTTCTACAGTTAATATTGATTGGAGTCTAATTTATGGTTGTAATGCTGCTTCTGGTGGATGGTCTATACAGATTTTTGATTGTACTGGAGCAGATGTTGGGACATTAACAAATGCTAAAGTAGTTTTTACAGGACTAACGTCTTTTTGTGGTTCTCCAACAAATTTGACTTATGATTCAGGAGTAATAAGTTCAGCAATAAATGATAATTCATGTACAGCAGGTTCTGCTTCTGTTTTTCAAGTTCCACCTTCTTCTGCTTATACTACCCCTATTGTTGCTTCTGCATCAACAACTTATTTATGGACTGCTTCACCAGCGATAACATTCCCTTCATCAACAACAGGGAGTTTAACTCAAAACATTACAGGTTTAGCTGCTGGTTCAAGTACAACTTTCACGTTAACGGAAACAATTTCTTATGGTGCATTTAGTACAACTTACAATGCAACTAATACATTTACAGCGCCTTCAAGTCCTACTGCAACTGCTGGAGGAACTCAAACAATTTGCGCTAATGGGACAGCAACTGTAAGTGGAGCAACTTCTTCAAATGGAACAATTGCATGGACTGAAAATGGAGCCGGATCAATTACATCTGGTGCAACGACATTGACTCCAGTATACACTGCAGCAGCAGGGGATGCAGGTAATACAGTTACTTTAACTATGACTGTAACAAGTAATGCAACTTGTACGCCTAAACCAGCACCTGCAACAGCGACGTATACCGTAGTTGTAAACACCACTGCTGCGATTACTTCTCAATCAACTGCCGCTCAAACAAAATGTCAAGGTGCTGCTTTTTCTGCAATTAGTGTAACGGCAACAGGTACAGGAATTACATATCAGTGGTATAGCAATACAACCGCAAGTACTTCTGGAGGAACAAGTTTAGCGCCAGCAGGTCAAACTGCATCTTATACACCAAGTTCTTCAACAGCTGGAACATTATATTATTATTGTATCGTTACAGGAACGTGTGGATCAGCTACCAGTTCAGTTTCAGGAGCATTCTTAGTTAAACCTTTACCTACTTCTTCAGCGGGTGGAACATCGACAATATGTCAAAATGGAACCGCAACAGTAAGTGGAGCAAGTGTTACAAATGCAACAGTTGCATGGACAGAGAATGGAGCTGGTACAATCACTTCAGGTTCTACAGGACTAACACCAGTTTATACAGCGGCGGCAGGAGATGCAGGTAATACTGTCACTTTAACAATGACTTCTACAAGTTCAAATGGATGTGCTAATCCAGCAACTGTTACCTACTCGGTTATTGTGAATGCTTTATCAACAGCATCAGCAGGGGGGACACAAACCATCTGTGAGAATGGAACTGCAACAGTAAGTGGTGCAAGTGTAACAAATGGAACAATTGCATGGACAGAAAATGGCGCAGGATCAATTACATCAGGAGCGACGACTTTAACACCCGTATATACAGCAGCGGCAGGAGATGCAGGAAACACAGTTACATTAACAATGACAGTTACTAGTTCGAATGCATGTGCATCTCCAGCACCAGTTTCATATTCAGTAATAGTTAATGCTTTACCAACAGCGTCTGCGGGTGGAACTTCAACAATTTGTCAAAATGGTACAGCAACAGTAAGTGGAGCAAGTTCATCAAATGGAACAATCGCTTGGACAGAAAATGGCGCTGGAACAATTACATCAGGAGCAACAACATTGACACCAGTTTATACAGCAGCAGCAGGTGATGGGGGAAATACGGTTACCTTAACAATGACAGTTACAAGTTCGAATACTTGTGCTCCACAAACGGCAACTGCAACATATACTGTAGTGGTAGAACCATTACCAACTGCATCTGCAGGAGGAACTCAAACGATTTGTCAAAATGGGACAGCAACAGTTAGTGGTGCTAGTTCATCAAATGGAACGATTGCTTGGACAGAAAATGGAGCAGGATCAATCACATCAGGTTCAACATCATTAACTCCTGTTTATACAGCAGCAGCAGGTGATGCAGGAAATACCGTTACCTTAACGATGACGGTAACAAGTACAAATTCCTGTTCGCCACAAGTAGCAACGGCTACATATACAGTTGTTGTTAATCCTTTACCAACAGCCACAGCTGGAGGGACAACTACTATTTGTTCAAATGAATCAGCAACAGTAAGTGGAGCTAATGCAGCTAATGGAACGATTGTTTGGACAGAAAATGGCGCAGGAACAATTACTTCAGGTGCAACAACTTTAACCCCAGTTTATACAGCAGCTGTGGGAGATGCAGGAAACATAGTTACGTTAACTATGACAGTAACAAGTAACAATGTTTGTGCTCCACAGACTACAACAGCAATTTACACAATTAATATTGATCAATTACCATCAGCTTCAGCTGGTGGTTCTCAAACGATTTGTCAAAATGGAACAGCAACCGTAAGTGGTGCAAGTGCAGCTAATGGAACAATTTTATGGACGCACAATGGATCAGGTACTATAAGTAATGCAACCACTTTGACTCCAACTTATACAGCTGCTGCCGGTGATGCAGGGAATACAGTAACATTAACGATGTCAGTTACAACGACAGCTACTTGTACTCCTATTCCAGCACCAGCTACAGCAACTTATACAGTAGTTGTAAATCCATTACCTACAGCGATAGCTGGAGGAACTCAGACAATTTGCCAAAATGGGACAGCAACAGTTAGTGGAGCTAGTTCAACGAATGGAACGATTGCTTGGACAGAAAATGGATCAGGAACAATTACATCTGGTTCAGCTACATTGACCCCAACTTATACTGCCGCTGCAGGAGATGCCGGTAATAATGTAACATTAACAATGACTGTAACTAGTTCTAATGCATGTGGACCTCAAACAGCAATTGCATCATACTCTGTAATTGTTAATTCATTACCAACTGCTTCAGCAGGAGGTTCCCAAACGATTTGTGAAAATGGAACTGCAACAGTTAGTGGAGCTTCAGCTGCAAATGGAACAATTGTTTGGACAGAAAATGGAGTTGGAACAATCACTTCTGGTGCTACGACATTAACACCTGTATACACAGCCGCTGCAGGTGATGTAGGTAATACAGTAACATTAACAATGACCGTTACAAGTAATAATACATGTACTCCAGCAACAGCGACAGCTAATTATTCAGTAGTTGTAAATCCATTGCCAACTGCATCTGCAGGAGGAACACAAACGATTTGCCAAAATGGGACAGCAACAGTTAGTGGTGCAAGTGCAACTAATGGAACAATTTCTTGGGTTGAAAACGGTGATGGGTCAATCACTTCTGGTTCTACGACATTAACACCTGTATATACAGCCGCTGCAGGAGATGCAGGAAATACAGTAACATTAACAATGACAATTACAAGTAATAATGCTTGTTTACCTCAATCAGCAACAGCTTCATATTCAGTAATAGTTAATCCATTACCAACAGCAACTGCAGGTGGTACACAAACAATATGTGTATCATCAACAGGAACCGTTTCTGGTGCAAGTGCTTCGAATGGAACGATTGCATGGACAGAGAATGGTGCTGGGTCAATCACTTCAGGAGCAACAACTTTAACACCAACATATACTCCTGCAATTACAGATTCGAGTACTTTAGTTACGTTAACAATGACTGTTACAAGTTCAAATGCTTGTGGACCTCAAGTAGCAACAGCGAATTATATTTTTGATATTGATCCGATGCCTACTGCAAATGCATCAGCAACTGCAGGTGGAACACAAACGATTTGCCAAAACGCAACAGCAACAGTAAGTGGAGCAAGTGCTTCTAATGGAACAATTGTTTGGACAGAAAATGGTGCTGGTTCAATTACTTCAGGAGCAACAACGCTAACTCCTACATATACAGCCGCTGCAGGTGATGCAGGTAATACGGTTAATTTATTATTAACGGTTACAAGTAATAATGCATGTAATCCTTCTACTGCAACTGCTATTTATACAGTAGTAGTAAATCCATTACCGACTTCAACATCAGGAGGTTCACAGACGATTTGTCAGAATGCAACAGCAACTGTTAGTGGAGCAAGTGCTTCTAATGGAACAATTGTTTGGACTGAGAATGGGGCAGGATCTATTACATCAGGTTCAACAACTTTAACTCCAGTATATGCAGCAGCTGCAGGAGATGCAGGTAATACAGTAACTTTAACAATGACTGTTACAAGTAATAATGTTTGTGGTTCTCAAGTTTCTTCGGCATCTTATTTAGTTCATGTTAATCCACTTCCTACTTATACTATTACAAGTACTAATCCAACAGTATGTAGTGGAAATGATGGTGCAATTGTTATTCAAGGATTAAATAATACAGATACTTATTATGTAGAATATTTTGATGATGGAATTTTAACTTTAATGTCTTCAAATGCAACACCTAATTCATCAGGAAATGTAGTTATATCAAATTTAAA
>CALPRR020000044.1 GCA_943326025.2 Candidatus Kuenenia stuttgartensis
ATTAAATCAAAAGGGTGAGATTGATAAACTGCAGAATAAATTACATTTTTCTTTTTGATACGGATTTCAAATTTTCCAAACTCATCATGTGTTTCGAAGTTCGTTGGTAATTTAAAGTCACGCTCACAGAAAGGAGAATGCTCTAATAATTGACCTTGATCGTTACTGTATCTTTTCGGAGTCTTAATAGGACTGTAAGATTCAGTAATTAATAACTTGTTTTCAGTTGTTTTGAAAATAAATTGGTAGATCGTACCTCTTGGGATTACTAAATAATCACCATATTCAAATTCCACTGTACCGTAAGCTGTTTTTAATTCACCTTCACCTTTATGAATGAAAATTAATTCATCAGCATCAGAATTTTTGAAAAAATAATCTTTCGTAGATTCAGTTGGAGCAGCAACACCAACAGCGATATCGTTATTGAAAAATAAAACTTTTCTACTTTTGATATAATCGCTTTCAGGTTCAGCATCGAAACTTAAAAAACTCAAAGCTTTAATATTGTCTTCTAACGCAACCTCTGGTTTAACAGAATAAGGCTCTCTCAATTCCTCAACCATTGTTGGAGGATATAAGTGATAAAGCAAAGAAGAAATTCCAGAGAATCCCTCTGTACCAAATAATTCTTCATGATACAAATCCCCGTTTGGCTTTCTAAAAACCACGTGACGTTTGTCTGGAACAAGACCTTGACGTTGATAAACTGGCATAATTAATTAGTATAAAATATTAATAATAATTGAATGAATTTTGAACCTGTAATTCAAAAGTTGAAACAAATTTAGGGCGTTAAATTCTTACAAAATGTGACGTAAATCACGTATTACCAATATGATGACAACAATCATGTTT
This sequence comes from Candidatus Kuenenia stuttgartensis, assembly GCA_943326025.2. Taxonomy (GTDB): domain Bacteria; phylum Bacteroidota; class Bacteroidia; order Flavobacteriales_D; family Crocinitomicaceae; genus CAIUKX01. The sequence goes on from CALPRR020000044.1 coordinate 859, forward strand.
TTAACTAATCAAAGCAGTCAAATCCATCAAAAAAGAGGAAAAAAATTAAAAGTTTAGAGTGAATAGTTAAAAGCTGAAATCTACAAATCGAGGACTGTGCGATTCCGAACCTTCGGAAGAAGTCCGAATATCAAAAAAAACTTAAATGCCTTATAACTTGTTCCGCATTTTACATCGGGATGGTTCAAAAAAACACACATAGCTCATCAAACAATCCCTTATATGCCCCTTATATGACTTATAACTTGTCCCGCATTTTACATCGGGATGGTTCAAAATAAACACACAGTAAAAAAGAAAATAAAATTTAAAGAGAATAGTTAAAAGCTGAAAATCCACAATCCGAGGACTGAGCGGAGTCGAAGTCCGAACCAACCAAATTTCAAACACTAATTCATTTAATAAATAAAATCTCAACCCGACGATTCTTTTTTCGTCCTTCTTCCGTTTCATTAGTTGCTATTGGTAACTCATCTCCTTTTCCTTCTATGGCTATGAGATTTTCTGGAATACCTTTTGAAATGAGGTAGTGTTTGATGGTATTTGCTCTTTCTAATGAGAGATTCTTATTTTCTAGTTTGTTACCAATATTGTCAGTATGTCCAGTTATCAAGAGTTTTAAATTTGAGTTCTTTTTTAAATAACCAATGAGATTCTCAAGTTCTGGAAAATTATCAGCTAATAGAAGTGATTTTCCAGATTCAAATTGAACATTATTTAGAATATAAACCTCACCCTGAATAAAATTCGGTGAAGTATCAGATACTTTTGATTCTAATGTATTGTTTTCTAGTGTTTTTGACTTTTCTTTCTCATTTAAAACAATAGAAATGTCATCAACATAGTAATGAGCATATTTAAAAGCACCTTTAATTTCTCCATGGATTTTACCTTTATCTTCATACATGAAAGAACCAAAAGTCATGAATTTCTCTGTTCCATTTGCAATGTAAGATGTTGAGAGTTCTATCCATTCTTTATTGTTATTGAAATCTCCAGTAAATTTTATTTCGGGAGTAACGAGTAAATTTTCGTTTTTCGGAATAGAAAACGAACCATTGGAAAATAAAATATTGAATTCATCTAGCGAACTTAATCCTAGTTTATCTGCACAACTGATATATAATTTAATAGAATATGTTTCGCCTTTTATTAAACCAGATATTAATTCAACTTGAATAAATTCACGAACGTTTTTAGCAATACATATTCCTACATAAGCATCACCTGAATGGGGTTTTTGTTTACCGAATTGATTCTTCAATGTTCCTGTTTTTTTATTAGAACATTTTTGATGATAATATTCTCCTCTTCCTATTTTATTTGGTATTACCCATGAAATCAAACACTCTTGAGCTTGAGAAATATCATCAGGTAGTTTCTTGAACAATTCAAAACTAGAATTTGGAATTAAATTAGTTGATTGAGATAAACCAATCCCTGAAAAAGAATTTAAAAATAAAAAGCTTAATATTATCTGAAGGGATATAGTTTGAATCATTTCAAGTAAATTTAAGTAAGGTATTACTAAAGATAAGTTTTTTTTGAAAATTACAATAAAATCTGAGTTAATAATTTTATAAATTTAAAAATCTGAAGACTGAGCGGAGTCGAAGTCCGAACCTCAAAAAACTTATATGCCCTTATATGCCTTATAACTTGTCCCGCATTTTACATCGGGATGGTTCAAATAAACACAAAGTGCATCAATCAAACCTCTTATTAGTTAAAAGTTGAAAGCAAGCCGTCAATTAATTACTATTGACTATTGACAAATAAACTATTGACTATTTATCTATCAAAACTCCTTCGAAACCTCAATCACCCCCTTCAAATCAACAATTTTAATTTTCTTACCGATTAATTGAATTAATTTTTCCTCCTGAAAAGAATAAAGGATTCGAGTAGCCGTTTCACGCGTTGTACCCGCCATGTTCGCTAGCTCCTCTCGTTTGATAGTGATGTTGATGGTCGCTTGGTCTGAATCAAAACCATATTTATTTTTCAATAAAAGAAGACTTTGAGCGATACGTTCCTTCACCGGACCTTGTGTGATTTTCGTCAGATTAGATTCAATTTTTTTTAATTCTTCTGAGAAAAGATGAATAATTTCAAGCGCCAATTTTGAATTATTACCAACAGCAGAAATAAAAATATCTTTTGGGATAAAACAGATTTTTGATTTTTCAATCGCAACAGCAGAACAAGAAAAAAGATCACCACTCAAGGTTGCACGATAACCCATTACATCACCTTCATTTGCAAAATGTAAAATTTGATCTTTCCCATCAGGTCCCAATTGAACCAATTTCGCTTTTCCTTTTTCGATGCAATAAATACCCTTTGGTTCATCAGCTTCAGAGAAAATAAGTTCCCCTTTTTCAAAAACCTGACAACGTTTCGATTGATCAATTCGATTTAATTCATCTCCATTCAAAGCACAAAAAATATTTTTAGAGCTTTGTTTACAGTTTTGACAATTTATGTGAGTTTGATCCACCATTTTAAATAAATCGAATGGCCACAAATATAAACTATTTCCATTTAATACCCGAATCCAGACCTAGAATCCCAAAGGGATGATTAATTTTACTTTAAATAATCCGAGTTCAATCGGGAAGAACAACAAAATAACATGGAACAACATCCGCACATAATACATTTATTAAAATGTATAGATCTAGAAATAAAGGAGCAAGAAGGGAAATACAAACTAGATCAGCAGCACAGTTTAAAGTTGTTGAAATCAATTGGAGTTGCATTACATCCCATTGCGGTTACTAGAAAATCATTTGGATATGCAGATTATCCTGAAATTTCTTTTCGATTACCTTTTCCATGTGATACTTCTAATTTTAGAGATGGGAGTGCGATCGAGTGCTTTATTGAAAACGAAGAATCAGTTAAGGGAATTATATTATCCTGCGATGGTTCAAAAGGTGAGTTCAGACTATTTGCTCCAGATTTTCCCGATTGGATTGAAGATAAAGGAATTGGGATAAAATTAGCCCCCGATCATAGGACGAGTGAAATAATGCAGAAAAGTTTAGAAGAGCTTGAGAATAATAAAACTGTTTTCAATCTATTTAAACAAGTTCATGGAACACAGGCTTTTGGAGAACAATTTCCGACAAAAGAAAAATTAACATTTAGAAATACGAATCTGAATGAAAGTCAGCAAAGAGCTGTAGAAGCGATCTATTCAAATGATTACTTATCAATCGTTCACGGACCTCCAGGAACAGGTAAGACGACAACGTTGATAGAAGGAATTATTCAGTTGATTGAAAAAGGGGAGAAGATTATCGTTTCTTCTCCTAGTAATACAGCTGTTGACAATATTGCCAAGGGATTAATAAAGCAACAGATCAATATTCTTCGAGTTGGAAATTTATCGAAAGTAGATTCAGAAATTTTTCCTTTTACATCGGAAGGAAAAATGATTGAAAGCAAGCAGCAAAAAGAAATAAAAAATTTAAAAATTCGAGCTGAAGAATTACGTAAAATGGCGAATCAGTATAAACGTCGTTTTGGGAAAGATGAGCGAGAACAGCGAAATTTATTAATTCGAGAAGTAAAAAACATTCGAAAAGAGATTAGAGATTTAAGAAATTATTTCGAAGATCAATTGTTTGAAAAAGCGCAAGTTATATTAGGAACACCAATCGGATTGAATGATTTCATTCATCACAATCAACAATTTGACACACTAATTATTGACGAAGCAGGACAATGTATAGAACCATTAGCTTGGTGTATTTTTCCTTATGCTAAAAAATGGGTTTTAGCAGGTGACCATTTACAGTTGCCACCAACAATATTATCCAATGAAGCAAAAAGAATAGGATTTAACATTTCTATTTTGGAACAATGTTTTAAAAATTGTCAAGCGATTCATTTTTTGAACACCCAATACAGAATGAGAAAATCGATTGCTGATTTTTCGAGTGGTTATTTTTACAAGAATGAATTAACAACTCCAGAGCACCTTTATGATAATGGAGTGCATATTACATTTTTCGATACAGCAGGAACAGGTTTTGAAGAAGAAGCTGGAAAAGATGGAATGAGTTTGATGAATGAAGGCGAATTGTCTATAGTTCAGAAAATCATAGAACAAGAAAAATTGAATCACAAAAGTATTGGTTTCATTTCACCGTATTCTGGACAAGTTGAGTTAGCGAAATCGTATTTACCAAAAGAAATGGTTATCAGTACGATAGATAGTTTTCAAGGGCAAGAAAAAGAAATAATTATTTTATCTTTGGTAAGATCTAATTCAGAATCAATCATTGGATTTTTAAATGATTACAGAAGGATGAATGTAGCATTAACTAGAGCAAAAGAGCAATTATTTGTCGTTGGTGATAGTTCAACAATAGGAACAGATAATTTCTATGCTAAATTTTTAGAGTATGTTGAAAAATTAAATACTTATAGAAGCGCTTGGGAATTAGAGTAATGAATTTTACAATATTAAAAATGAGATTTAGATTAATAACAATTTATACTTTTTTAGTTCTGTTTTTCTTAGGTTGTGGAACAAGTCAGCCAATTGAAATAGCAAATAGACCACTTGATTGGGCTAAAAAAGTGGAGTTAAATCCGTTGTATAATTTATACAAAGTGGATGATGATTTATATCGTTCAGAGCAACCAACCAAAGAAGGAATGGAAGCATTAGAATCGATGGGAATAAAATCAATTGTCAATGTTAGAAATATATTTAACGATAGGAGAGAAGGTAAAGCAACTAAATTGGATTTATATAAAAAGCGAATCAATACCTGGACGATAAAGTATAGCGAAATAATTGATGCATTAAGATTGATTCAAAAAGCACCAAAACCAGTATTAATTCACTGTAAACATGGTTCAGATAGAACAGGATGTATCGTTGCGGCCTATCGAATGGCATTCATGAATTGGACAAAAGAAGAAGCGATCAAAGAATTTCAGTTAGGTGGCTATGGTTATCACGAAGATGCTTTTCCAAATATTTTAAAATTATTAAAAAGTATTGAAGTTGAAAAATTAATTGAAGATTTGAAATAAAAAAATCTATTTAATAAGTAATCATAGTATACTTTTTTAAAATTAAATTTTTGTCTTAGAATTCATTTTTGTAAATTAATGCAAACTGATAAATAATTACAACTATGAAAAACATACTATTATTCGTGATGGCGATTTCCTTTCATTCATTTTTATTCTCTCAAGAACCAGTTGATAAAAAGGCTGTTTTAAAAGAAGATAAAGAAACATTAAAAAAAGATAAAGGAGAGATTAAAAAAGCTGAAGCAGAACTTAAGAAGGACGAAAAAGATTTAGAAAAAGCAAAAACTGCAAAAGATAAAGAAGCTCAAGCTAAGATTAAAGAAAAAATGAAAGCTGATAAAGCTGCATTAAAAGAAGCAGAAAATCAAATGAAAAAAGATGATGCTAAAATGAAGAAAGATAGCTCGATGAAAGAGGAAAAAGCACCAGCCAAGAAAGAAGAAGAAAAATCAAAAAAATAATAAAAAACGAAGAATTTCACATTCTTCGTTTTTTTTGAAAAAAGAATACCAACTGAAAATCTAGTTTTAATCTCGTAGGGATAGCAATAATTAATTTCATGGATGTTTATTAAAAAAAATGATTATTTTTAATAAAAAATGGGATAAATAAAATGAAGTTTAAAAATATTGCAGCAATTTCATTCACAGTTTCATTTCTGATGATGGTTTTGATGTATGTTCATTCAACTTTTGTTCCATATTTTATTGCGAAAAAAATTTTTTTATTTTGTGGAATAATCGCTTTGTTTTTTAATTTGCTCTCATATAAAGAAGAAAAGAACCAAGAAGAATTCAATTTATTATTTTGGATTGGAACGATTATTTTATTTTTAGGTCTGTATTTCAAAATAGCCCATTGGCCATTTAGTATGAAAATTATTTATATCGGTATTGCGGTGACAGGATTTTCATTTTTTTATTCACCAAATCTAAAGAACAATAAATCAGAATCATCAGACATTTTAGATAACGAATGAGAAAAATAGCCACTAAACTAAGTTTAATATTTATTTTCAGTGTTCTTCCTTTAATCGGTTTGGGACAAAGAGTAATTGATGTTTCTAAAATTAATTCATCTAAGGTTATTGATGGGTCATATTTAAAATATTGGGAAAATAAGAATTGTACAAGTGTATCCTATAAACATTTTGAAAATTTAGGTTTGAAGTTGAAGCCGTTGAAAATGTATCAACCTAACTTCGGTTTTACTCCATATGATATTTGGTTTGATTTTACACTAGAAAATTCATCTTCCAAAAGCAAATTTCACTTATTAAAACTCAGTAATCCCAATTTGGATATTGTCCAATTGTTTAAGGTGGAGAACAATCTGATTCAGCGAATTTATAAATCAGGGGATCAATTAAATTATAGTAAAAGACCAATTAAAAACCGAATTATTACATTTCCAATTTACAGTAAGGAGAAAAGTTCTACTCATTATTTGCTTAAAGTAAATAACGGTACAGAACATTTAAATTTTAAATTAGAATTATCAGATACAAAGAAATACAATGAGGATATATATCAGCAACAATACTTTTTAGGTGGATTTTTCGGGATTTTATTGTTCATTTTAGCTTTCAATATTGTAGTAGGTTTATTTGTAAAAGAAAAAACATCACTTTATTATTGTTTGTATATCAGCTCATTTATTATACTACAGCTATCTAATTTAGGCTTTGGAAAAGAATATTTATGGCCGAATAATAATTACATTTCTAATCATATAAATCCTATAACAGCTACAATTTCAATAATTTTCTTATTGAAATTCTGTAAATATTATTTAAATACAAAGACATTTTTGCCAAAGATTTATAAACTTTTTGTTAGAATAGAATATTTATTATTTGTCAATTTAGTGCTTGCTGTTCTTCCATTATCTTTCGCATATACCACTTCAATTGTCTTTATTAATGGAATAACACTTTTATTAAATATATTAATTCTAGTAATTTCGATTTTTGCGATTTATAAAAAATACAAACCTGCAAAATTATTCTTCTTCGCATTTTCAATATTATTTGTATCAGTTTTTGCATTTATTTTAAAAAATTTCGGGATTTTACCTTCAAATACTTTTACTGATTACGGACTTCAATTTGGATCAATAATGGAAGCAATTCTATTAACTTTTGGTATTATTTATCGATTTAAAATAGTAATTGATAAATCGTATGAACAAGTGCTGGAATTGAACTTGTTAAAAGAAGAGGCAAATATTAAATTAGAACAACAAGTTAAGGTTAGAACAAACGAAATTGAACTTCAAAAACAAGAAATCGAGGATAAGAACAAGGAAATTATTAGTAGTATTTCTTATGCAAAACAAATTCAAGAAGCCATTCTTCCGAGCAATGAAACAATGAATTCATACCTATCGAATTGGCAACTATTTTACGTTCCAAAAGATATTGTAGCTGGTGATTTTTATTGGATAACTTCTAGACAGTTCGAAAAAGAAAACTGGATCTTTTTTGCAGTTGCGGATTGTACAGGTCACGGTGTTCCTGGAGCGATGATGAGTGTTTTATGCAGTACAGCTTTAAATACAGCACTTCAAGATTTGACAGTTCCAAGTACATCTTTGTTACTAGAACGAACGAGTGAACTTATTTCCAAGAACCTCTCGACTTCTAATGTGAACGACGGAATGGATATTTCGATTTGCGCCTATGAACCTCTGACAAAGCGATTGTATTGGTCAGGAGCTAACAATTCAATCATAATTATGAGAGAAGGTTTTCTTCAAGAAGTTGCACCAACAAAAAAACCGATAGGACCTTCTATCTCAGACGAGAAGTTCGTTCAACATTCAATAAAATTAATGGATAAAGATAGATTGATTCTATTTTCGGATGGAATTACAGATCAATTCGGAGGAGACTCAAATAAGAAATTCAAGAAATCAAGATTTGTAGATGTTGTTTACGAAACAATTAATCAATCAACATCAATTCAAATGGAAGCCATCAAAAACGCCTTCTACGATTGGAAATCAGATAACGAACAATTAGATGATATTTGTGTATTAATAGTTGAAGTCTAAATTAAAATCTAAAGTCTAGCTTATAACGTCTAATGTCTAGCCTCTAACTTCTAATCTCTAACTTCTAACTTCTAATGTCTAACGTCTAGAATCTAATGTCTAATATCTAAACAACAAAAAACGCCTTCAAACTCATATCCAAACTTTTAAAACTATGAGTTAAGGCACCAACAGATATAAAATCAACACCTGTTTCAGCATAAGATCGAATTGTTTCTAAAGTAATTCCACCAGAAGCTTCAACTTCGTATTGTTTTGGTATTGAAGGTAAAACGGATTTAATTTGATCAGGTGTAAAATTATCCAACATAATTCGGTCAACGTGTCCTGTTTCGATAACCTGTTTTAATTCATCTTCGTTTCTTACCTCTACTTCAATTTTTAACTTTTTATTATTTTCTTTCAAATAATTATTAGCACTTAAAATCGCTGGTATAACTCCTCCTGCATAATCAATATGGTTGTCTTTCAACATAATCATATCATATAAAGCGAAACGGTGATTATGTCCACCACCAATTCGAACAGCCCATTTTTCCATGTAACGGATACCAGGAGTTGTTTTTCTTGTATCTAATAATTTTGTCGAACAACCGTCCAATAAAGAAACAATTTTATGTGTTTGAGTAGCTATTCCACTCATTCGTTGCATGAAATTCAATACCAATCGTTCTGTTGCTAAAATAGAACGAGAACTGCCATGAATTTCAAAAGCAACATCTCCAACTTTCACTTCTGATCCATCTTGAATATAAATATTCATTTGAATGGAAGGATCATATTTATTAAAAATCTGCTTTGCTAATTCTATACCAGCTAAAATCCCATCATCTTTTACAATCAACTTTGCATGACCTTGAGCATTTTGAGGGACACATGATAGAGACGAATGATCACCATCACCAATATCTTCTCTTAATGCCAATTCGATTATTTCATCGATCATTGATGTGTTTGCGAAATTTTCCATTAAACTTTATGCTTTTTCAATTGTCAGACTTTCAATTTTAAAGTCTATACCATTTTTTTTGAATTGAATCGTAACTCTAAAAGACTCTCCCTTACTAACGTAATTTCCGATTGCAAAAGAACCTTCAGGTGTTTCTTTCCCTTTGAAAATGAACTTAAAGGAAGAGTTAGGTTTTTTATTGAAAAAATCTTTCAAGACAAGTGAAGCCTGTGATTGGCTATAGGCACCTTCCGTTCCTAATACATTAATAAGTATTTTATCTTTTCCATAATTAACTATACCTGATGCATTATTATCTGAAAAAGCTGACTCTAAAGCAGAATAAGGAATTTCACCCAACAAATGTAAAGAGATTATTAAAGAAGTAAGAAATGAATAAAAAAAGCCCATGTTCTATTTTTTTTCAAAAATAAAGCAAATATAATGCCTAAAAAATTGTTATTTAATATTTAATGATGAATTTTGAGTTAAATTATACAATTTTTATCCATGAAGATTAAATTAGTATGTATTGGAAAAACTGGAAAAAACTTTCTAATTGATGGTGAAAATGAATATTTAGGAAGACTAAAGCATTATGTTCCAGTTGAAAGGATTGAGATACCAGATATCAAGAATACTAAAAAATTAACTTTTGATCAAATTAAAGAATTAGAAGGAAAAGAAATTCTTTCGAAGGTAAATCCAGGGGAACAACTAATATTATTGGATGAAAGAGGTAAAATGCATTCTTCGGTAGAATTTTCGCAATTCATCCAGCAAAAATTCAATCAAGGAGGTCACGGGTTGGTATTCGTAATCGGAGGTGCATACGGCTTTTCGGATGAGGTTTACAAAGCTTGTTCAGCTAAAATTTCACTTTCTAAAATGACATTTTCACATCAAATGATTCGAATGATTTTCTTCGAACAAGTATACCGCGCAATGACCATTTTAAGAGGGGAGCCTTATCATCATGAATAAGGATTATTTCTAAATTTGAATATATATTATAATCAAAACACTATTTTTACACTATGGTAGAATTATTTGAACACATTATACACTTAGACTTTCCTTGGATTGTTAAAGAGTATCAGAATGCAATTTATGTTGTATTATTTTTAGTTATTTTCATTGAAACAGGTTTGGTTGTAATGCCTTTTTTACCAGGTGATTCGTTACTTTTTACAGCAGGACTTTTTGCTGCTCCTAGTTTAACTGGGGTACCAGGTGATTTAAATATTCTATTATTATTGCCATTGCTTTTTGTTGCAGCTGTTCTAGGTGATAATGTAAATTACTGGATAGGGAGAAAATTAGGTTTAGGTGTTTTTAATTGGAAAATTAAAGGAAAACAGCTTGTTAAGAAAGAATACCTAGAGAAGACAGAATTGTTTTTTGAGAAAAATGGAACGAAAGCAATTATAATGGCTCGTTTTGTTCCACTAGTCAGAACATTTACACCTTTTGCTGCAGGTGTCGGGAGAATGAATTATAAGAAATTCTTTTCATTTGACGTGATTGGTGGTGTTTTATGGATTTTCAGTTTAACACTTGCAGGTTATTTCTTAGGAAATATTTCTTGGATTAAAGATAATATTGAGAAAGTTTGTTTGGGAATCATTTTTATTTCTGTACTTCCGATGTTGTTGAGTTTCTTGAAATCAAAAAGAGCTAAAAATGCATAAGTACGGCTTAATTGGAAAAACATTAAATCATTCTTTTTCAAAAGCATTTTTCACGAAGTATTTTGAGGAAAATAACATTGATGCAGCTTATTTGAATTTTGAATTACCAGAAATCAACAAAATTGAAGAAGTTTTTCACTTGGAAAATTTAAAGGGATTAAATGTAACTATTCCTTATAAAGAACAGATTATTCCTTTTTTAGATGAGTTATCAATTGAGGCTAATTCAATAGGTGCTGTTAATGTTGTTCAATTCAGTAATGGAAAGGAAATAGGTCACAATACAGATGCCTTTGGTTTTCATCAGATGATTAAACCTTTTTTAACAAACAAACACGAAAGAGCTTTAATTTTAGGAACTGGTGGTGCATCCAAAGCAATTAAATATGTTTTTAAGAGTTTAGGAGTAGATATTATTACAATCAGCAGAACGCCTAAAGGACCGAAAGAGTTTTCATATGAAGACATAAATGAACACATGTTAAACGCATGTAAAGTAGTAGTTAATTGTACGCCAATTGGTACATTTCCGAATGTTGAAGAATCAGTTGTGTTTCCTTTTGAATTCTTAACAGAAGAACATTTAGTAATTGATTTAATATACAATCCAGCTGAAACATTGTTTTTACGTAAATCGAAAGAAAACAACGCGACGATTTTGAATGGTGAATCTATGTTGAAACACCAAGCGCTTAAAGCTTGGGAAATTTGGAACAGTGAAAATGAATAGTCAATCAGATTCTTTCGATAAAGCATATTTTGAAAATTCAGATAATCATTTTGAGATAGCTAAAACAATTGTTGCGTTTTCAAATACAAATGGCGGCCTTATATATATAGGAGTAAATCAAAAGCAGAAAGTCAAAGGAGTAATTCCAAAGAATGTTTTAGACGATTTAAAGTTGATTCAGTTAGACTTAATTAAAGGGGTTATTTCGTTAAATATAGAAGAAGTACTTGAGAGTAATAAGTATTATTTTAAACTAAGTTTAATTAAAACGGATAAACCAGGTGTTCTTGCAATTGAAGAAAATACGAATAAATTCAACGCTTATATATTTGTAGAAGATCAAATCATACCTGCTCCAATGTTACTTCAATATGCATGGAAGTATAAAGAGGATAATGGAAATCCACCATTAACGTTAACGAGTGAAGAGGAAAGTATATTGAATTTAATATCAGAAAATCCAAAGTTAACAATCACACAACTTCATAAAAAAAGCAACCTTTCGATCAATCAAATTGAATACATCACCGTTCGATTAATCAATTGGAATTTCATTCGTTTGACCACAACTTTGGAAGCATCTTTTTTAGAAAGAGTATAAATAAGTCCTATTTCACTTTCATAAAAAATCATAAAAAAAGCAATAATTAAAAATATTTACCCTATCTTTAGAAAAATTTGATTTATACAACATGGGGAGACCAGCTACAAAACCTGCGAAATTACGTGACGGTTTTTACATCGAAGTAAAGAACCAAGGCGGGAATGGGATATTGGTTAGAAGAGATACTAAAGAGCAAATGCTTTTAGCGATCGAAGATTATTCTAGAACAAAAGAAGTTTCTATTTTAGGTGAAATGAGAAACGATAAGTGGATACAAGATTAGTAAAATTATATTCCAAGAGAAAAGGCATAATCCAAATAAGGTTATGCCTTTTCTCATTTTTAGAGTTTAATGACCAGCTTCCGATGTATAATATATGTTATTGTATTATATGTTAAGTAAATATTTACGATCTTAATTACTTCAAAAGTGATTTCCTTTTTGTTATAAGTGTTCTCTATATTCTATATTGAAAAGGCAGATATAATGGAATCGTCTAAATGGATTCAGTATGGATTGCTTTTAATATTCCATCTAAATCTATTTCATTACCATTTTTTAAATTAATACAATTTATACTAAATGAAGGTAAATTATACTTTTCATACTATATAGTATTAGTATAGGAACAGTATGGTTAAAGTATGGTAATAGTATTAGCAATGTTAAATCAAACCAAAAAAAATGAATTACATCATTTGACTTCAAAATAAAATAGATTGGATCAAATCATGTTTTTGGGCTCTTTGCATTGTTTGATTATCATTTCCCTCCACATATTTCCAGTAAATAAACCAAGATGAATCAATAATTATACACCAAACAACTTGATTATTGTTGTAATGTTAAATTTTTATTAAAAAATATCGTTTTATAATACCCATGTTTTAAGTGTGTTATAAATTATCTTTAATTTTATTAAAAAAAGATTGTTCAAAACGCTTGCAGATTTAAAAAGAGTACCTATCTTTGCCACCGCTTACAACGGTTAGCAATATTAAATTTGAAAACAAAGCAATCATAACGGAGACATTCAGCACGCTGAATGATTAACGAAAATCAAAGCAAAAATGATAACAAAACATTTCAAACAGAAATTTTTTAAAATAAATTAAAAAAAGTGTTGTTAGAATAAAAAGTTTGATTATCTTTGCACCCCGCTAACGAGCGAGATGTTTAAAAATAAAGTTTTAGAATCTTGAAATGACAAAATAGAGGAAGTTTTAAAATCTTTCTTCTTTAAGTCTTGATCTAGAATAGCAAATAAGTTCTTTGAAAATTGAGAAAAAAAGGTAAAACAGCGTATTAAATAAAAAAGACGAGCCAACAAATAAAATTCAAAGTTTTTACAACGGAGAGTTTGATCCTGGCTCAGGATGAACGCTAGCGGCAGGCCTAACA
>CALPRR020000045.1 GCA_943326025.2 Candidatus Kuenenia stuttgartensis
AGACGTTATATTCGTCTTTCTTTGCTTTTGTCTTTATTGTTTTTGGCTTGTTATGTTGCTTATCATATGACAAGTGATCCAACGCATTATGGTGGTTCTAATCCAGGTTTGTACTATTTTCTATTAATCTCTCATATTATTTTGAGTATTGCAGTAGTTCCTTTAGTTCTTTTCACTTATTTATTTGCTTGGCAAGGAAATTTCGAAAAACACAAACGATGGACCCGTTTTGCTTGGCCATTATGGTTTTATGTTGCTGTAACAGGTGTTGTTGTTTATTTGATGATTGCTCCTTACTATTCGTTTAGTTAATATTAATTGCAGATTGGAAGATTACAAATTACAGATTTGTTTTAGATGTTTTTTGTCATTTCTGATGTATTTGTTTTTAGATTTTCAAAGTAACTTTACGGTGTTTCAATCCCCATTCAAGCATTGAATTTAAAACTGATTTAAGAGAATTGCCAGCTTCGGTTAGTTCATATTTCACTGTAATTGGAGCTGTTTATAATACTGTTCTTCAAATTATTATGTTTATTTCGATATCTTTTAATTTTTATTAAAGCATACCTGGAGTGATTTTTGAAATTTCACTTTCAGATTCATTATTATTTTTTATAAGTATTTGATAATCAATAACTATACAAATGTATATTTGTTTTTTTACAATCATTACTTTTGTATCATAATTATTCTTTATATTTGTCTAGTAAATATATTACAGGGTAAATAAATAATAAATTAATAAAAAATGAAAAAAGTAACAATTTTTGCAGTAGCAGCTTTCGCATTATTTTCTTTTGTGAAATTAGAAACTAGTTCTTGGTCATCTGATAATGTTCATTCAACAATTGGATTTTCAATCAACCATTTAGGAATTAATGATGTTCAAGGAAGTTTTATTAATTATGAGTCAAAAATCTCAAATACTAAAGAAGATTTTTCAGATGCTAAAATTGAATTTTCTGCAGATGCTGCTTCAGTAAATACAGGAAATACAATGAGAGACGAACATTTAAAAACTGCTGAGTTTTTTGATGTTGAAAAATTCCCAAAATTATCTTTTGTTAGTACTTCATTAACGAAAGTAAAAGGTAATGTTTTCAAATTAGTTGGAGATTTAACTTTTCATGGTGTAACTAAACCTGTTACTTTAGAAGCAGTTTACAATGGTTCAACAGTTCATCCAATGAATAAAAAATCAATTGCTGGTTTTAAAATTACAGGTTCTATAAAACGTTCTGATTTTAACTTTGGAGCAAGTACTCCTGAAGCTATAATTAGCGATGAAGTAAAATTACATGCAAACTTAGAGTATGCTAAAAATTAAGAATAACAGTTCTTTAATAATTGCATCGCTATCCATTTTATGGGTGGCGTTTGCTTTTATGACGAGTCAACAATGGAAATTGACTAAAGACTATGCGATTGAATTTTCAAGTAATGATGTAGCTGGTGTTTTCAAAGAATTAAAAGGAAATGTGACTTTTGATAAAGATCAATTAGCTACTTCTAAATTTGATTTCACAGTGGATTTATCAAGTGTCAATACTGGAAATGAAGTTCAAAATGGACATCTAAAAAATGCAGATTGGTTTGATGTTAAAAATTATCCAAATGCTACTTTTACTACTTCTTCAATTGTTAAAGCCGAAACAGGATTTTTAGCAAATGGAACTTTTGAATTGCATGGAGTAAAGAAAGAGTTATCTATTCCAATTTCATTTGAAGAAACGGAAGGTAATGCAATTATTAAAGCAACATTTACTTTTGATAGAACTGACTATAAAGTCGGTAAAAAAGGGGATGGTGTTGATGAAATCATGAAAATTAATGTAACAATTCCAATAACGAAATAGTTATTGGAATTATTCAAAATCAGATACTTTTTTGTAAATACTAATACCAACTCTATCGATATGATCTATTAATTCAATTGTTTTTATTTCGTGGTAGTTTAATATATCAAATTTATAAGGCAATAAGGTTTCCTCATTTAATATGTAACTAATATTATTTATTAGTTCAGAAGTAATTTCCGCCCCCTTTAAAGCAATATCAACGTCACTTCCATTTCTGTAATTATTTTTGGCTCTACTTCCAAAAATAACAGCTTCATTAATTGAAGGATATTGAGAAATAAGATTAATAATCAATTCTAAATCATGTTCTCTTAAACCGAATTTATCCATTTATTTTTGTTTCAAAGAATAGCTGTAATTTTTTTAAGAGAGGAAAGTAATTTTTATGAATCAATTGCTCCATTTCATTTGCTTTTTCTTCATCATAAGTATGTGCAGTTAGATTTCTATCTTGTAATAATTCTAACCAACCATGACCATTTTCAATAATGCCAATTTCAAAAGCTTGTTTGATAGCAGCTCTTGGACTTTTAACATCTTCAAAGCCTTGTTCTTCTAAATAATCTTTTAAAACTTTCCATGATAATTCGAAACTCATTTCAAAAAACTGAATGATGCCTGCTTTTTGAACAATATCTGGTGATTGTATTGTGAGTGCTTGTTCAAGATAATTCATAGACTTACTAAAATTACTAAATCTTTGTTTCCATCTAACATCAGGATTTTCCATGTTTTCAGTTTTTTCATTCAAAGATAAAAAAATTGATGATTTGTTTTCATCGAATTCAGCTTAATATAGCTTTCTATGAGTATTTCTAATCACATTATAACTTTACAACCATCTAAATAAATCGGAGAACAATCGTTTTCCCCAAGGTGTATTTCCATATTCTTCTTCTAATTTTGTTTTCAATTCTTTATAAGTATACATCTTCTTTTTCTTCGAATTGATATTGAAAACTTCTGTTTTTGGATCAATTATTTCAACTGATTTTGCAAAGTAGATAATTCCTCCATCTTCTGTTGCTAAACCTAAAATTGTTCCTGGTAAACCCGAAAATCCTTCTGGTCCAACTGATGGAACAATTGCATCTGTAAACCAAGCATAAATTCTTGTAGAATCATTTTTCTGCCAAATTGCCTTACGACATTCATACTTACTAATTGATCTTTTGTTTTCAGTGATTTTCCAAGCTCTTTTTGGTAGAGAATCAGAAACAAATATTTCCTGTCCCATTAAACTTAAAATAATTAAATTTTCACCAGTATTTGAATTTTGATAGACCGTATTACGAGATGTTGCCCAACTTAACGGATCAGCTTCATCGCTAATTATAGGTTTAAAAATAGAGCAAGTATCCGTAAAATACAATTCAAACATATCTGTTTTAGATTTTGTAGTTTGCAAATCTTTCATCATCGGTCCACGCATCGGTGAATCTTTGAATTTTTTCTCCAAATTTGTTTTACGCTCAAAGACTATTTTACCAGCCGAAATTTGTCCGAATGAGATTCCACTTATCGAAATAAGTAAAATAATAATTAATTTATTAATGCCAGCCATGGAAATCTTCTTCTTTAGTATTGTTATTGTTGAATTTGAATGTCAATTTTAATAACATGTAACGAGAAATAATTTTCGTTTTATTATCTGTAATTATATTACCATTCACTTGTCTTTGAGCATTGATGTTTTGATTTAACATATCGTTTGCTTGTATACTTAAGATCAAATTTTCAGTTTTTAAAAATGTTTTACTGATGTCTGCATTCCAAATCAAATAAGCTAAATTATATCCATCGGCTCTTTGTCCATTGATGGTGTAAGTTACATCAGTATTAATTTTTAAATGCATCCAAGGCAATGTCCATTGAAAAGTTGCTTTGTACTCTTGCATTGTATAAGGTTTGCTTGAGAATGAACTAATTGTACTTTTAGGACTATTGTATGATAAATCTCCACTGATGGAAATATTTAAAGAATCAAATTTAAATTCAATTTCTAAATTAGGAGTGATTGATTGATTAACTGTTATGTTTTTCTCACCATTAATAAAATTTGAATAGTTAGAATATCCAGCATTGAAACTTGGAGAAATTTCTATGATTTTTTTGAACAATGGAAAACCAGAACCAAAATTAGCATTGATATTATAATTTCCATTTACATTCACTGTCTGAGATGTCTGACGACCATAACTATCATAAGTCGTAGAATTACCAAAAGCATT
This sequence comes from Candidatus Kuenenia stuttgartensis, assembly GCA_943326025.2. Taxonomy (GTDB): domain Bacteria; phylum Bacteroidota; class Bacteroidia; order Flavobacteriales_D; family Crocinitomicaceae; genus CAIUKX01. The sequence continues at coordinate 4,094 of CALPRR020000045.1, forward strand.
ATTCGTATAGTTCATACTTAAACTAGTCCATAAATATTTTCCTGTTAATGCATTCCATGAATTGAAATTAATATTCGTAGAATGACTAAAAGAAGGTTTTAAATTGGGATTACCGATTGAAATTTTATTCGGATTCGTATTATCTCGAACTGGTTGTAAATCATTGATAGAAGGTTGGTTTGCATTGGTATTATAATTAAATTTAAATCGTTTTGTCATACTCGGCTTGTACTGATAAACAAAACGTGGAAGTACATCTGTGAAATTTTGATTGATGATTGTATCAGTAATCAAATTGGTATTAACGATATCAATGTTTCTTATTCTAGCACCTGCAGTAATAGTATGTTTTCTTGATTCGTAAATAAACATTGTACTGAATCTATTTTGATTCTTAATATTGCTAAAATTATTTGATAAAGTGGAATCAAAAGTTGAATTTGTTCCGAAAATATTTCTCGTTTCTTTTCTTTGAGCGTTTATTCCGTTCTCATACATATATTCAAATTCGGCTTTAATTTTCTTAGTTAATGGTTCGGTATACGTCAATTTCCCGTTGTTTGTCGTTGTATAATTTGCATTTACTTTTGATTGATCAGTTGTGTCATTGAAACTTAAACTATTGTAATATATGTTCTTAAAATTCAGATTTCCATTTGAATTATTTCCTGTATAATTTAAATCATAAACAAATTTAATTTGTCTTCTTGGTTTCATGAATTTATGCAAATAAGTCATTTCTGTTTGCACATTTGTACTAGCTGATTTTGTTGAATTATTAATCGAGTTTATACGTGACAGATTTTCTGTTTCAGTTAAGAATGAAGAGTAATCTTTTGTATCAGAAGATCCAGTGGTATAAGATACTTTTGGTTTAATTTCAAAAGTTGTTAGCGAATCAATTTGTGTCAATAAATTAAAATTGAATGTGTGTGATTCATTTTCAGTGATTGTTCTTGTAGAATCATCTGAATAATAGCTTGTATCACTTAAAAAGTATTGTGAGCGACTTTTAGATAAAGCATTTAATTGATAATTGTTATAGCTATAATTAAATCCAATTTTAGTTTGTTTATTCTTACCAATTTTATCTGTGAAATAGATTCCAGCTTTGAATGTCTTTGGAATACCATTTTTACTATTTCCGGAATTGAACCGAACCATTTCACCATCTTGATTCATGAAATTTCCTCCTTCATTATCCAATCCAAATTTATTGATATCACCGTTACCAAAATTAGAACGAGGTGTATTTGAACCTAAAGCAAAGACAGATATTTTCTGAGTTTTATTAAAGTTATTGAGAAGTAATTCTGTTTCATAAAATTGATTAAAATCGGAAGCGCCTGATATTTTACCGAAGTAACCCTTTTTTGCATCGGCTTTCAGTTTTAAGTTCATTACTTGGATGGTTTCATCTTGACCATCGGTTGCATTTTCATTTTTTTTCTCGAAAACTTCAACTGTTTCAACACCTTTAGCTCCTAAATTTTTGGTAGCAACTGTTGGATCTGACCCGAAAAATTCATCTCCATCTACTAAAACTTGAGTTATTTCTTTTCCTTGTGAAGTAATTTTTCCATCTTGATCAACTTTAACACCTGGTAACTTTTTTAATAGATCTTCAACAACTGCATTTTGACCAACTTTAAATGAATCTGCAACATAGACTAAAGTGTCACCTCTGAAATAGATAGGATTTCGATTGGCATAAATAACCACTTCATCAATAGATTTCGATTTATAGGTCATTTTGATCATCGGGATATTTACTTCTTTATTGTCTTTACTCCCAAAAATGAAAAAAGATTTATCGTCAAATCTTGGATGTGCAATTACCAAGGTAAATGTATCGATTGGAACATTTTTGAAATTGAATTCACCTTTTTCATTGGTACGCGTAAAATCTAAAAGAAGTGAATCTTTGATTCGAATCGCCATGGCCATTGCTTTAGGAAGGGGACTTGTTCCTGTAGAATCGAATACAGTTCCTGAAATTTTCATATTCTGTGAGAATCCTGAGACTGAAGAAATCAATAATAAAAGAAAAACTGCTGTTAACTTTTTCATTTTGTAGCTTTTTACGCATCAAGTTTAAGGATACTTTCTTAAAACTGTAACATAAAAAGTATTATTGGTTAAAAATATAAGATAGGTGGTATCTAAAAAGAAATCAATAATGTTCCATATAAAAATCTTCGTATTCCTGTAGTTTTTTCGTTTCGAACAGAATACGCATATTTTCTTGTGTAATGACCATTATTTTAGCTTTTTGCAATTCGAACAAGTGTTTACGTGTATTTTTAAATACTCGAACATAATCTATTGCTTTTAAATCAGTATCAAACTCTTGAATTAAGACTAAACTTTCTTCATCAGTATAGATTTTAGAGCTAATTTTCAATTTGTCGCGACTGTAAAACTCTCGATTAAAATCTGAAATTTTTGTTTTTGCAGCGCTAGAAGTCTCGTCTTTCCCTACAAACACGATAACCCATTGTTTTACTTTGTCGTTATAGTTATACAACGATTTTTTATTGAAATCAATAAGCTCATTTTTAGAGAAACCATCTTTCAATATTTTTAATAATTCTTGACCTCTTAATGCTTCTGGAGTTTGTGGGTATTCAGCTATCAAACGATTTAAAACAGGAACCATTTCTTGCTTGTTGTCCGAAATTTCTCCGATACACATTGCTTTTAATAAGAAGTATTTAGAGCGATAAATATTACTTTTTTCATTTTCTATTACAATATCAGCTTTTGCAATTACTGGATAATATAATTTTCTATTGTAACGATCTAAAATGGATAAATATTCTTTTTCAGAAACGGCGTCCATTTCTTTTTTCTTTAAAAAGAAATCAGGATCTCTCAAGAAATTTGCATAATCTGAATTTGGAAAATGATTCATGATATAATCCTTGTATTCAGAAGCTTTAGCCTCGTTTGTTTTTTCGTTGATTCGGTATAATTGAAATGCTGATAATAAGTCAACATTGCTTTTTGTTTGATGATCCAAAACGATATTAAATTCTTTTACCGCCATCGGAACTTCAAAAAGTTGATCTTTATAAATAACTCCAGCATCATAATGTGATTGTAAAGAAAGTTCGATTGAAGCTAACATTGCAGAATCTGTTAATGGAAGTTTACTCATTAAGTTTTCTATTGTCAACGTGTCTTTATTCTTATCAACTTCTGAAACTAAAGTATCTCCATTTTCGTTGGCCTTAATGTTAATAGCCATAACAATTTTTTCACTTCTTCTCCAATCATCTTCGTTTTCACGAGTTCCCCAAATCTTTTTAAATTCTTCAAATCCTTCCGTTCGAGCTTTCGTATTCGTGAAATACCATTTACTTCCATTTCCATTATTGGTAGCAACTGTTTGATTTTGTTGTAATTCTCGAAGTCTTTCAGCTTCTAGTTTTTTACGTTTTTCTTCGTCTTCTTTCGTTTTTTTAATTACATATTTAACGAAATCTTCACGTTCGCTTTCTGGCATTTTCGCCACTTTTTGAATGCTATCTTGGTAATTAGCTGTTTCAACTGCTTTTACTAAATCTGCTAATTTTAGTGCTTTATTCCTAATCCCTTCAGCATTTGGATAATCATCTTTAATGACTGCTGCGCATTCTTTATAATATTTTTGTGCTTGAACGTAATCTCTTTCTTTATAGGATAAATCGCCTAATTTCTCATACGACATTCCTTTTTGGCGAACATTCGTTGTAGAATAAAAAGTAGATTTAGTCAAGTAATCTTTAGCTTCTACAATGTTATTGTTTTGTATGTCAATTTCAGCTAAAGCATAATAGATTTGATCTTTATATTCAGCATTTTTAGCATCTCTCAGCATTTTCATCAAATCTTTGCGAAGTGAAGGTGTATTTCCAAGAAATGCTCTTTTGATTCGAGCATTGAATGCCATTTCGTATTTTACATTGTATTTTAATACCTTACCATAATGATCAGATGCTGTAGAACGTTGACCTTCTTGCTCATACAATTGACCTAAAATGAAATGAACTCTAGCTTTATCTGTTTGTTTTTTAGCATACTGTAGTGAACCTTCCAACAAAATTATTGCTTCTTTGAATTCTTTCTTTTTTAGACATAAATCTGCTTTTGTCAATTCAAAATCAAAGCGAATTCGTTGAGGGAATTTTGCTGGTTTATCTTTTTTGTTTTCTTTTTTAGATGACTTTTCGCTCTTTTCAGCTTTTTCTTCCTTCTTTTTGGCAATTTCTTCCTCTTCAGCTTTTATTACTTTATCTAAGAGCATTAAATTGAAATTGGCCTCTGTAAATTTATTAGTAGCAATATTGATTTTAGCTAACCAAAGCTCACTTATGAAAATGGATGGGTCATTTTCATAGAATTTTTTAACGAATTGAAATTTCTTGTAAGAACCTTCATAATCACGGCGATAATAATCTGCTTTACCAATGGTAATCCAGTTTTCGTCAATCCAAGTATTGTATTCTGCTGTTTTTTGAGATGGTTTGTCATTGCTCGGCATACAGTGTTTTTGAATCACTTTTGTACATTTTGCAATGGCTGTGTCAATAGGTGAATACATATTTTTAACTTCATCTTCATTCGGTAATGCTTCTAAAGGTAAAAGTTTGTAATAATCTTCTTTTAAGTTTGTTTGGTAATCTGTTAACGCTATTTTCAATAATTCATTAGCGTTAAAATTTCCATTATATCGTGCATTTAAGCTATGATAAGAGCGATTGATGAAAGTGTTTCTTTCAGTAGAACAAGCAAAAATAAGTACAAAAAGAACCGTTATCTGAGAAATGTATTTTATATGTTTTTTCATTATTACTTTTTCAATATGCTTTTCGAAACTTATACAAACTCAAAAATAGGCAATTTATTATATTTTAAACTTATATAATACAAAAAATGCTGTCTGATTGAAATCAAGACAGCATTTATATATTCTTTATTTTAATTAAGCGATATTCGTAAACACTTGTTGAATATCGTCATCATCTTCAATACGATCTAACATTTTTTCAATGTCAACCAATTGTTCATCTGTAAATTCAACTGGTGAAGTAGGGATTCTTTGCAAATTTGATTTCACTACATTCACATTTAAGTCTTCTAATGCTTTTGCAATTGTTCCGAAAGAAGTATAATCTCCGTAAACAAAGATTTTATCTTCAACTACTTCGATTTCTTCGCAACCTGCATCGATTAATTCTAATTCTAATTCTTCAGCGTCTAATTCAGCTTTTTCTAGTTCGAATACACATTTACGGTCAAACATAAATTCTAAAGAACCATTTGGAACAACACCACCACCAGCTTTATTGAAATACATTTTCACGTTGGCAACCGTTCTTGTTGGATTATCTGTTGCACATTCTACATATACTAAAACTCCATGAGGTCCTTTTCCTTCGTAGTTTACTTCAGTAAAAGCAGCAATATCTTTTTGAGTCGCACGTTTTATTGCAGCATCGATATTGTCTTTCGGCATATTTTCAGATTTCGCATTCTGAATAGCAGTTCTCAACTTACCATTCATAGTTGGATCACTACCACCTTCTTTTGCTGCCATTGTAATTGCCTTTCCTAATTTAGGAAACACTTTAGACATTTTATCCCATCTTTTTTCTTTTGCCGCACGGCGATATTCAAACGCTCTTCCCATAGAACTGTATTTTTTTCTCGCGCAAATGTAAACAAAATTTGAAATTTTGAAGGGTATATTTTGAATTTTGGGAATATTTTATTTTGAACCCTTGTTTTATAATTACTTAATAATAAGTCTACTTGATATTGTATTCTAAATTGTATATTTAGTAGATAATATCTGCTGGTTTTAAAAAAATAATGAGTTATTGAATTAAGATAAAAAAATAAGATCCCATAATGGGAACATTTAATAAATAATTGTATATTTGTTATAGTTATGAAAAACATAGTTGCACTAAAAACCTTAAAAGACTATTGGGAGACACCTGGAAGGGCAGATTCTGAACAGCAATTAAAAGCTTGGTATCAAGAAGCAAAGATGGCAAATTGGAAAACTCCTAATGATATTAAGGCTCAATATAAAAGTGCGAGTATTGTTGGCGATAACAGGGTTGTTTTTAATATTTGTGGTAATAAATACCGTTTGGTTGTGAAAATCAATTATATAACTGAGTGGGTGTTTATTCGATTTGTCGGAACACACAAAGAATATGATAAAATAGATGTTACATCAATATAAATATAAAAGTATGGAAGCTAAATTGATAAAAACAGAAGAAGAATACAATTCAGCATTGGCTCGTATTGAAGAACTTTTCGATGTAACACCTGAAAGTAAAGAGTTTAATGAAGTTGAACTTCTGATTGCGCTTGTTGAATTATATGAGCTCGAGCATTATAAGATTGAGGCACCTGATCCAATTGAAGCAATTAAATTTAGGATGGAACAATTGGGAATGAAAAAAGTTGATATGACTAAATTCTTTGGTACACGTGGAAGAGTTTCAGAAATTCTTAACAGACAAAGAGAATTGACGTTAACAATGATTAAAAAACTTCATAAGGAATTTGGTATTCCTGCTGAATCGCTTATTGCTTAGATTGCTAATTTTTTATTTAGATATTCATTACAAAGTTTATATAATCTTTACAATATTTTCTTAATATTAAATAGCTTAATGACTAATTTGAAATCATAATAATTAGTCATTTGAACTTCCAGTAAGGGCTTTTTTATCAAATTTTATTTAGTGTATAAAATATCATCTTTTATAACAAGATTAATTTCAATTAACTTAATATTTTGAGATTAATAATTTAACAACTCTGCTATTAGTTGTTCCTCTAATGAATTTGTTAAAAGTGTTAGTATTTATTCAATATTATTATGAATTTCTTTTATCGAATTGGATTTTATATTAAAAATAATATCATGAATTTTTCATGATTGATTATAAATTAAATTGTTAGATATAATAATCCAGATACATCCTCTTTATTTTTGTATTTCAATTTAATTAAATTTTCATCTTTCAGATATATTTCAAAAATTTTATCCTCAATATTATGAATCATTTCTTTGATTTCATTATTAGAAATCGCTAGATTATATGTTTTAAAACCTTTTCTAAATTCAAAATTGATCCCATTTGAATGTAAAATAATCTCTAAATTTTTATTTAAAATATTGATATCATTATTGGTATGATTAATACCTTCAACATATTTAATACTACTAAAAGATACAAGTGGATTTTTTAAAATTTTACCTAATTTTTTTATTTTTTCATCATTAATTAAAAAATATTGTTTCATTATAAGTGGATTCAAAAATTAAAATCAAGCTCAGTTGTTTACAAATATAAAATTAAATTAATTATTATGACTTTATGGATATTTTAGTATCAAATACTTGTTCTAATATTAGAAATTAATATTCCAGATGTAATGCATTTAAAATACTTTCATTACCGATAAATAATATTCATAGAGTTAACATAAACTCATTATTTCCCAATTTCTCTATCTTCCTTGAAAAGCTAATTCAAGTTAAATTTTAAACAATTCAGCATTTATTGTTAAATTTTATATCAACTAACCCAAAGTTTGACTATTTTTGTTTTATAATACTTTTTTGGAATGAAAAATATATTGATTATTGGAGCGGGTATGTCATCATCTTCTCTTATTCGTTACTTATTAGATAATTCAACAGCCTATAATTGGAAAGTAAAAGTTGTTGACCAAAACATTGATCTTGTAAAAATAAAAATCAATAATCATCCAAATGGTGAGGCTCTTTCGTTTAACGCTTTAGATGCCATTGAAAGAAGACCTGAAATCGAAAAAGCAGATTTAGTAATCAGTATGTTGCCTGCTCGTTTTCACGTTGAAATTGCAAAAGATTGTATTGATTTAAAAACTAATTTAATTACGCCTTCTTATATTTCACCTGAAATGAGAGCGCTTGATCAAGAAGCAAAAAACGCTGGAATCGTTATCATGAATGAAATTGGTGTTGATCCAGGAATCGATCACATGAGTGCAATGAAAATCATCGATCATATCAATTCAATTGGTGGTACAATTCACAGTTTTAAATCTTATTGCGGTGGATTAATTGCTCCAGAATCAGATAACAATCCATGGAATTATAAGTTCACTTGGAATCCTAGAAATGTAGTTTTAGCTGGTCAAGGTTCTGCTGCTTGTTTAAAAGAAGAAAATCAATTTAAATACATTCCTTACAATCAAGTTTTTAATCGAATTGATACAATGTCTATACCTGGATACGGACAATTCGAAGGGTATGCGAATAGAGATTCATTATCTTATCGTAAAATTTACGGTTTACAAACGATTCCAACTATTTTCAGAGGAACATTGAGAAGACCAGGATATTGTAAAGCTTGGGATGTATTTGTTCAATTGGGCTTAACAGATGATTCTTATAAAATGACAGAATCAGAAACGTTTACAGCAAGAGATTTTTTAAATGCATTCCTTCCTTTTAAAACAAATATCCCCGTAGAAGATAAGTTTTTATTAGTCGTTAAAAATGATCAAGAAATTTTTGACAAAGTAAAATGGCTTGGGTTATTTGATGGCGAAACGGTTATCGGTTTCGAAAATGCTTCTCCAGCACAATTATTAGAAAAAATATTAGTCAACAAATGGACGTTAGAGCCTAATGATAAAGACATGTTGGTAATGTTCCATGAGTTTGTGTATGATTTACACAATGAACGTCATAAAATCAATTCTTACATGGTGAATATTGGCGAAGATTGTATTTATACTTCAATGAGTAATACTGTTGGTTTGCCCGCTGCTATTTGTGCTAAGATGATTTTAAATGGAACAATCAATTTGACAGGAGTACAAATGCCAATTGCATCTGAAGTTTATAATCCAATTTTAGATGAATTAGAAGAAAATGGAATTACGTTCTTCGAAGAAGAAATGGTCTTAGAAAACCACTAATACAAGAAATTATTGTAAGGATAACGAACTTTAAAAATTCGTTTTACTTCTTCATAAAGTACTTCTTTTAATTCGTCAACATTGTCTTTTTCTTGAGCAGAAACGAATACACATTTTGTGTTATTCAATTTAGACATCCATGTTTTTTTCAGATCTTCCAACGAGTAATTCTCTGGTTTCATTGGACTTGGATCATTTTCGTCTTTTTCTTCGTAATTGTATGCATCAATTTTATTGAATACCAAAATAACTGGTTTTTCAGAATCATCAATTTCAGCTAACGTTTCGTTGACAACATTGTAATGATCTTCGAAATTTGGATGTGAAATATCTAAAATATGAATCAATAAATCAGCTTCTCGAACTTCATCCAACGTTGATTTAAATGATTCTACCAATTGATGCGGTAATTTTCTAATAAATCCAACAGTATCAGTTAGTAAGAAAGGTAAATTTTCCAATACAACTTTTCGAACTGTTGTATCTAAAGTAGCAAACAATTTATTTTCAGCAAAAACCTCCGATTTACTTAATAAGTTCATCATCGTACTTTTACCAACATTTGTATAACCAACAAGAGCAACACGAACTAACTGTCCACGATTCCCTCGTTGTACAGACATTTGTTTGTCTATTTCTTTTAATTTCTCTTTTAAAAGCGATATTTTTTGTTGAATAACACGTCTATCTGATTCAATTTGAGTTTCCCCAGGACCTCTTAACCCAATACCTCCTTTTTGACGTTCAAGGTGTGTCCATAATCCAGTCAAACGGGGAAGCATGTATTGTAATTGAGCTAATTCCACTTGAGTTTTAGCATGAGATGTTCTAGCGCGACTTGCAAAAATGTCAAGTATTAATGAATTACGATCCATCACTTTACATTCTAGAATTCGCTCAATATTTCTTAATTGAGAAGGAGAAAGTTCGTCATCGAAAATAACAATATCGATGGCATTTTGTTGAACGTAATCACGAACTTCTTCGATTTTACCTTTTCCAACAAAGGTTTTAGGATTTTCAATTTGCACTTTTTGAAGAAATATTTTCTGAGTAATTGCTCCAGCTGTTTCAGCTAAAAAACGCAACTCTTCCATATATTCTTTCGCTTGATCTTCGGTAATAGCTTGTGTAATAATACC
>CALPRR020000046.1 GCA_943326025.2 Candidatus Kuenenia stuttgartensis
CCTGCGCTTGAAGTAGAATTTCCATTTGAGAAACGCTCAATTTTATAACCAGCCAAATTTATCGATGCACCTGTCGGATTATACAATTCAATCGCTTTGTTATTTCCTGTTCCTTCAACATATTCAGAAATAAATAATTCTGAACATTGAGCTTTTGCAAAATTTACAGAACATAATAATACACCTACAAAAAGTAATGTTTTTTTCATATTACAAGTTATTAAATAAAAAAATTGGGTTTGCTAATTTTAAGAAACACTGATACAATACTCGCATCTTTCATACGAAGCAATAGTAATAGTCCTAACAAAAATATAAATCAATGTTTCTAAAGTAGTTTTAAACATTAATCAGTTGTCTCGTTGTGTTACATTTTCTATGGTTTCAGTCAATCTTTAAAGACTATAGATTGCATCAAGGGTGACACAGAAAAATACATTACAAACTTATGTCATTTTTTCCAACACTCTATTATCATATTATTAACTTTATATAAAAGAATGTCAATTTTAGTTTATGATTGAATAAACTATTTCTATTTTAGCTAATTAAATCTTTTGAATTACAAGAAATGAAAAAACTTTTTTTAGTTGTGTTACAATTGTTCATATTACAATTTTATGTCTTAACACAAGAATTAACAGTAGAAAAAATATGGAAATCAGCCGAATTTAAACGTGAATTTGTAGATGGATTCAACTCAATGAAAGATGGAGAACATTTTACTAAAATCACAGAAAAAGATCAAAATTTCTACATTACTAAACATACTTTTACAGATTACAATGGAAGTGGGGAAATAATCTTGAATTTAGCAGATTTGAAAATTGATGGAAAGTTGATTCAAATTGATGAATACGAATTCAATGAAGATGAAACAAAATTATTATTCAAAACAGAAACAACATCGATCTATAGACATAGCTATACGGCTATCTACTATTTTTATGATCTAAAAACTAAACAATTACAAGCTTTAGATAATCTTCATTTCCCTCAAACATTAGCAGAATACTCACCAGACGGACATAAAGTATCATTTATCCACAAAAACAATATTTATGTGAAAGATATCACTTCTGGCAAAGTGAAACAATTAACGAAAGATGGAAAAAACAATAAAGTCATCAACGGAACAACTGATTGGGTTTACGAAGAAGAATTTGCAATTACTAAAGCTTATTGCTGGTCGCCAGATTCGAAGAACATAGCTTTTTTGAGATTCAACGAGAAAAATGTTAAAGAATTTAACTTGACATATTACAATGACTTATATCCTGAATTGGACAAATATAAATATCCAAAAGCTGGACAAGACAATTCGAAAGTTACGGCGAATATTGTTAATGTAAAAAATGGTAAAATTAATTCTTTAGATTTAGGAGAATATGAATATATACCAAGATTAAAATGGTCTTCAAAAGAAAATAACTTGATTATTCAAACAATGAATCGTCACCAAAATAATTTGAAATATCATTTAGTAAAATTGGATGGTAAAAAAATTACCTCATCCATTTTCTTCGAGGAAAAATCTGAAACTTATATTGATATTGATGATAATTTAATGATTCTAGCAGACGGCAGATCAATTATTCGGACAAGTGAGAATGATGGTTATAATCACATATACAAATTAAACTTTGACGGTTCTGTTTCTCAAATCACAAAAGGAAGTTGGGATGTAAATGAATTTTTAGGTATCAATGAATTGACAAATACCTTGTTTTATTCTTCTTCTGAAAAAGGTTCGATTTATAAAGGAATTTATAAAATTGATATTTCTGGAAATAACAAAGCTGCGATCAGTTTAGAAACAGGAACTAACGACGCTGAATTTTCAGTTGGTATGAAATATTTTATTAAAACATATACAACTGCCAATACACCTGAAGAAATTTCTTTATGTGATGCAAACGGAACAGTATTGAAAGTATTAGAAGATAATAAAGTGTTAAAAGAGAAACTTCAAACATATAAGCTTTCTCCAAAAGAATTCTTTACTATCAAAGGAGCTGAAATGGATTTAAATGCTTGGATGATTAAACCTGTGAATTTTGATCCTTCTAAAAAATATCCAGTTTACATGCACTTCTATGGTGGACCGGGTCATAATGTTGTTACTGATTCATATGCTGGTGGCGATTATTTATATCATGAGTTATTAGCCCAAAAGGGATACATCGTTATTGCAGTTGATCCAAGAGGAACAATGTACAGAGGAGCAAAATTCAAAAAATCAACTTATTTACAACTGGGAAAATTAGAAGTGGAAGATGTAATCGCTACAGCAAAAGAAATTGGAAAATTAGGTTATGTAGATGCTTCAAGAATCGGTGTGCAAGGTTGGAGCTTCGGAGGTTATTTAACATCTTTAGCTATGACGAAAGGAGCTGATTACTTTAAAATGGGAATTGCTGTTGCTCCAGTAACAAATTGGAAATATTATGATAATATTTATACCGAACGTTTCATGAGAACCCCTGAAGAAAACCCTAAAGGTTACGAAGACAATTCTCCAATTAATTTTGTGTCTAATATAAAAGGAAAATACTTTATCATCCACGGTTCAGCAGATGACAATGTTCATTATCAGAACACAATGGAAATGGTCAATTCTTTGGTCAAAGCAAACAAACAATTTGATATGTTTATTTACCCTAACAGGAATCATGGAATTTATGGTGGAAACACAAGAAATCACCTTTATTCAATGTTATTGGAATACACTTTGAAAAATCTATAAAAAAGATAGATTTTAATTAATTATTTTGAAATAAATAATTTTTTAAAAAGTTTTAGAATATCCCTTTTTTTTAAAGGAATTGTTTATTAATTTAGGCGACAGTTAAATATTTATTACATTAATTAGGAATATAAATGAGTGAAATAGCTAAGTTAGAGTTAAACGGGCAGACATATGAATTTCCTGTTATAGAAGGAACAGAAAATGAAAAAGCAATTGACATTAGTGCTTTAAGAGCGCAAACTGGATACATCACAATTGACCAAGGTTTCAAAAACACTGGAAGTTGTACTAGTGCGATTACTTTCTTAGATGGTGAAGAAGGAATTTTACATTACAGAGGTTATCCTATTGAACAATTAGCTGAAAAAGCATCATTCTTAGAAGTAGCTTATTTATTAATTTATGGTAAATTACCTACTCAAGCTGAGTTAGATTCTTTTATCAATAGCATCACAAAACATACATTGGTTCATGAAGACATGAAACAATTTTTTGAAGCATACCCAGCAAAAGCTCATCCAATGGGAGTATTAGCTTCTATGGTTTGTTCATTATCAACTTTCTATCCTGAGTCTTTAGATCCAAATAGAAGTCCTGAAGCAAAAGATTTAACAATACATAGATTATTAGCAAAATTGCCAACATTAGCTGCTTGGTCATACAAAAATGCTATGCGTCACCCATTCATGTACCCTAAGAATGATTTAGACTATTGTTCAAACTTCTTACACATGATGTTTGCAATGCCAACTGAAGATTACAAAGTTGATCCAGTAATTTCAAGCGCTTTAAACAAACTATTAATCTTACATGCTGATCACGAACAAAACTGTTCTACATCAACTGTAAGAGTTGTTGGATCTTCTCAATCAAACTTATATTCTTCTATCTCTGCAGGTATTTCAGCTTTATGGGGTCCATTACACGGTGGAGCTAACCAAGAGGTAATTGAAATGTTAGAGAAAATCGCTAAAGATGGTGGTGATGTTGACAAATGGGTATTAAAAGCGAAAGACAAAAATGATTCTTTCCGTTTAATGGGATTCGGACATAGAGTTTACAAAAACTTTGATCCACGTGCGAAAATCATTAAAGTAGCTTGTGATGAAATTTTAGAAAAATTAGGAGTTAACGATCCATTATTAGCAATTGCTAAAAAATTAGAGACTGTTGCTTTAGAAGATGAATACTTCAAATCAAGAAATTTATATCCAAACGTAGATTTCTATTCTGGAATCATCTACAAAGCATTGAACATCCCAACTGAAATGTTTACAGTTATGTTCGCTATCGGACGTCTACCAGGATGGATTGCTCAATGGAAAGAAATGACTGAAGGAAACGAACCAATCGGTCGTCCAAGACAAATCTACACTGGAGCAACGAATTTAAATTACGTTGAGATTAGTAAAAGATAATTCTTACTTAAAGAAATATTTGAAAAAAGACGATCGATAGGTCGTCTTTTTTTATTGAACAAATTGAGAATAAAAAAAGCCTAATTCATCTTCCGATAAATTAGGCTTTTGATAAATTATTTTTAGAAATTAATCTTGTTCTCCTTCTTCCAAATTCATATACTTCCCTTTTTTAGAACCATCGTAGATTGAGTATTTTCGGAAACTACATTCTAAATCACCGTTAAACAATTTGATTTTTCGCTCTGGACGTAAACCTACATTTTTGAATCCTTCTTCACTTGAAGAAATCATCCAACATGTATATCCTTTTAATTCTGCTTTCATCCAATCACCTAATTTAGAGTATAATTCTTCGATATCCTCCCCCATTCGCTCTCCATATGGTGGATTTGTAACCATAACGCCTGTTTCAACTGGATTGATTAATTCTTCAAAAGACAAATTCTCAACTTCAACAAAACGTCCAATAGGTAAGCCGCTTAAATTTCTTCTTGCTTTTAAAACCATTTCTGAATCGATATCTGAACCTACAATTTTACATGGTAAAGATGAAACTATTTTGGGTGCATTTTCATAAATTTCTTCCCAAACTTTCGCATCGTAATTGGCGAAATTTTTAAAAGCATAATGTTGTCTTTCTATATTTGAAGGAATTCCAGAAGCTAACAAAGCAGCTTCAATCAATAATGTTCCGGAACCACAAAACGGATCAACAAACATTGATTTTCTATCCCAACCAGACATTCTAATTAAACCTGCAGCTGCAACTTCATTCAAAGGAGCATCTCCAACTGCTTGTCGGTATCCTCTTTGAAACAATGGTGCTCCACTTGTATTCAACGAAACGATTACATTTTGTTTATTGATATAAACGTCAAATAATATTTGTGGTGTTTTAATATTTACATCAGGTCGAATACCTTCTTTCT
Source organism: Candidatus Kuenenia stuttgartensis (assembly GCA_943326025.2). GTDB lineage: Bacteria > Bacteroidota > Bacteroidia > Flavobacteriales_D > Crocinitomicaceae > CAIUKX01. The sequence goes on from CALPRR020000046.1 coordinate 5,100, forward strand.
CTCTGAACACATCACAAATTGCATCCTTAACAACTAAAAATGGATATTGTGTATGTGTAAACAAATCTGAAAAAACAGCTCCTTTTACTGCGAATGTTTTATTGACATCAAAATATTTTGACCAATCGATTTTCATACATTTTTTGTACAAATCTTCTTCGTTACGAATGAAGAACTTTTCAATTTCAACTAAAATAGAAATCGAACATCTAGAGTACAAATTCAAGAAATAAACATCTTTCCACGTCCCTTCAATTTGAACAGCACGATTTAAAACTTTTACATCTTTGTAACCCAATTCATTTAATTCTTCTTTTAAAACCTCCTCAAAACCAAACAATGTTTTAAGTGTTATTAAAATATTATCTCCTAGATTATCGTTACCATTTATCATATCTGAATGTTTATCTTTCAAAAATCTTACTAATTTTGTACAAAAGAACGAATTTGAAGCCACACTTTCGATATATAATAATATTATTTGTACTATTTTTCCAATTGGGAGCTGTTTTCTCACAACAACGAATTGGATTAGTTTTAAGTGGTGGAGGAGCAACTGGCTTAGCTCATATAGGTGTTTTAAAAGCTTTAGAAGAAAGAGGTATTCCAATTGATTATATTACAGGAACATCTGCAGGAGCATTAGTTGGTTCAATGTATGCTTCTGGATATAGCCCAGAAGAAATTGAAAAATTTGTTCTAAGTGACGAGTTTTTACTAATGACAAATGGTAAATTAAAAGCGAGCCAACGTTTTTCTCTTCGTGAAGACGAAAGTGATGCAGATATACTTAACATCACTTTTACTCTAAAAAACATCTTAAAAAAGTCATTGCCTACCAATGTTGTTACTTCAACGTATTTGGATTTTGAAATGATGAAATTACTTGGGACTGTTAGTGCTTCTTATTCCAAAAATTTTGACAGCCTTTTTGTTCCTTTTAGATGTGTCGCTTCGGATATTACGAATAAAAAATCAATTGTTTTCTCGAATGGAGACTTAAATCAAGCTGTTAGAGCTTCTATGACTTTTCCATTCTACTTGAGTCCAATTCGAATTAATGGCAACTTATTATTTGATGGTGGCTTGTACAATAACTTTCCTGCTGATATTATGTACAAAGACTTTAATCCTGATTTTATAATTGGAAGCAATGTTTCATCAAATGCAGCTCCTCCAACAGAAGATGATTTAATTAGTCAATTGACAAATATGCTTGTTTCATATTCATCTTTCGAGTTACCTTGTGAATATGGAATTATTATTCAACCTAAAACTACTGTTTCCACTTTTGAATTTAAAGAAGTTCAACAGGCTATTAATGATGGCTATATTTCAACACTATTATATTTAGATTCGATTCAACAGCATGTTGATAGAAGAATATCAAAAGTTGAATTAGATATTAAACGAAAAAACTTTAGATCAAAAATTTCTGAGTTAAACATTGAATCCATTTCGACGTTAACAAATCAAAATAAAGAAATTAAATATGCCGAACGTTCTTTATATAACCCTTATCGAAAAAAAATTGTAAGTCCATTAAAAATAGAAAAGCGATATTATCGTTTATATTCTTCACCTCAAATTGATTTCATTTATCCAACTTTATCTAGAAAAAGTGATACTACTTATTCTCTTAATCTAGAAATTCGAAAATCAAAAGAGTTTAAATTAGAAGCAGGTGGAATTTTCTCATCACGCCCAATAAATACTGGATTTATTTCACTTTCGTATCGAAAAGTAGGTAGAATTGGACTGAATATCAAAAGTAACTCTTACTTCGGTAAATTTTATGGTTCTACAAAAACAGAAATAACTATTGATGTTCCTTCAACTTATCCAATTTCAATAGCACCTTACTTTGTTATGAATCGTTGGGATTACTTTAAAAGTTTTGCTACATTTTTTGAAGCTGTAAAACCATCTTTTTTAATTCAAAATGAAATGTATTATGGAGTTAAATTTACACATCCAATTGACAATACATCAAAAAGTACATTTGATATTCGTGTTTTTGATTTAGAAGATGACTACTATCAAACTGCAAATTTTACTTATAAAGATACGACTGATAAAACTTTCTTTACAGGAAGTTCATATTCATGGGAAATTATCAAAAATACTTTAAACAGGAAACAATTTGCTTCTGAAGGAAGTCTTTTTGCATTAAAAATAAAATATGTAGACGGTAAAGAACATAGTATCAGCGGAAGTACAAGTGCTTTAAAATACGATTCAAAAAAAAATCATCATTGGATTTCTTTAAATGGTGAATTGAAATCATTTTTAATTAGTAAACCTGCATTTCATTTTGGTGTTCATGCGAAAGGAGTATTAAATTCACAATCTTTATTTTATAATTACACTGCTTCTTTATTAGCAATGTCTTCATTCTCTCCTTTACCTGATATTGAAACATTCTTTTTACCAGAATATCGTTCACCCCAACATATAGGAGGAGGAGTGAATATGATTTTCACAATAAAACGAAAAATTGACCTTCGATTTGATGCATATTATTATCAACCATTTATCTATTTAGTAAAAAATGATAATGGTACTTTCGGATATTCTAACTTATTTAAAGGTGAAACATATATTGCTTCTGCTTCTGCAATTTACCATACTTTTTTCGGTCCAATTAGAGCAACACTTAATTATTTCCCTTTACAATCAAGTCCTTTAAGTTTTCAAGTTAGTTACGGCTATGTAATTTTTAACGAAAGAGCTATTCGATAGTCCTTTCTATATAAGATATTAGAAGCTAGACATTAGACTTGAGAATAATTAATTTTTTCTAATTAGTAATTAAACTTCAATTTTATATATTTGCGACAAAATAAAATCAAAATGGAAAAAATAATCTGTGGTATTCAACAAATGGGAATTGGTGTTCCAAACGTTCAAGAAATCTGGAAATGGTATCGTAAATTTTTCGGAATAGATGTGCGTGTTTTTGAAGATGCTGCGGAAGCTCCATTAATGATTGATTACACTGGAAACGAAGTTCATAAAAGAACTGCTACACTTGCTTTAAGTATGCAAGGTGGTGGCGGATTTGAAATATGGCAATTCACTTCAAGACCAACAAATAAAGCTACATTTGACATTAAATTAGGTGATTTTGGTTTGTATTCTTGTCGAATTAAATCAAAAAATGTTCAGGAAACATATAATTATTTCAAATCTAATGGAGCTGATTTAATTTCAGAAGTCGTATCAACTCCATCAGGTGAAAAACACTTTTTTGTTAAAGATCCAAATGGAAATATTTTTAATGTTGTAGAAGGAAAAGGTTGGTTTTCAAATACAAATCATCCGTCTCAATGTGGTGCTGTTGCAGGAACAATGATTGGTGTAAGCAATATTGACAACTCAATTTCATTATACAGAGATATTTTAGGTTACTCCAAAATTGAATACGATGTGACAGGAGAATTTAATGATCTCTCAAATTTGCCTGAAGGAGATAAAAAAGTGAGAAGAGTTCTTTTATCTCATCCTGAAGAAAGAAAAGGTCCTTTTGCAAAATTATTAGGTCCAACTCAAATTGAATTAATTCAATCAATAGAACGAACAGATTGCAAAAAAATATTTGAAAACAGATACTGGGGAGATTGGGGATTCATTCATTTATGTTTCGATATACAAGGAATGGATGCATTGAAATCTGAATGCGAAGCAAAAGGTTATCCTTTTACAGTAGATAGCTCAAACACATTCGATATGGGTGAAGCGGGCGGAAGATTTTCTTACATTGAAGATAAAGATGGGACATTAATTGAGTTTGTTGAAACACATAAAGTTCCGGTTCTAAAAAAATTAGGTTGGTACATAAATCTAAAAAACAGAGATCCTAAAAAACACTTACCAACATGGATGTTGAAGGCGATGGGATTAAATCGAGTTAAAAATTGATTTAACAGTAGCTTTTGTTTATTGAATAACATATTTTATCAAAGTTATTTTTATACATTTGACAAACTAGAAAAAGAGCAATAACTATGACTAAATATATTTTCTCTATCATTTCAATGTTAACATTGATTATTTCTTTGGTAGGATGTAATGAAGAAATAAATCTTTCAACTGACTTTCAGGAAACAGCTGTTATTTATGGGTTATTGGATCAGTCCGAACAAATCCATTACATTAAAATCAATAGAGCTTTTATTGGTCCAGGTAGCTCAATCGACATAGCAAAAATTCCAGATTCTAGTTATTTTAAAAATGTGGAAGCTAAAATAACTGAATTAGGAGGAACAAACAGAGTTTGGACATTAAGGGATACAATTGTAGGCAACAAAGATCAAAATGGTCTTTTTTATGCGCCTAATCAAAAATTGTATTATTTCGATACTAAAACAAATCCTTTAAATGCTGCTTATTCATACAAATTAACTGTTACCGTTGATAAAGGTTTATCAAGTGAATTTATTATAACTGGACAAACTACTTTGGTTAATAATATTGCTTTACAATCTTCAGCTACGTTTAAATTAGGTTTAATTGATAATAATAATTTGTATAAATCAACTGCTCTTAATTTAAATTCAGGAACAGCTACAACAGTTAATGCCAAGTTTAACATGATTGTAAATGAATATATTGGTACTAATTTCGATTCTATTTCAATTCCATGGAATATTAATGAACTAGATGCAGGAACAACAACTGATATGACTATGAATTTAAATGGTCAAACATTTTATGAAGTAATCAAAAATGGAGTAACAAATAATCCAGCAATAACTAAACGAAATTTAAAAGCAATTAAAATTGTATTAACTGGAGGTTCTAGTGATTTGCACAATTATATTTTGGTAAATAAACCTTCAAGTTCTATCAGTCAAAGTAAACCAACATATACAAATTTAACATCTAACTCTGCTAAAAACAAAGCGGTTGGATTATTTTCAGCAAGACAAACAGTTACTTATTATTTCCCTTTTCAAAAAGTAATTGAACCAAATTATAGACTATTAGATTTGAAATCTACAAAGGAACTATGCAATGGTAGTTACACCACTTATGATTATAAATTTTGTAGTCAACATACAAATGACATGGCCGAAACATTCTATTGCCAATAATATAGATCATTTATAATAGAATACGTTTTTTCATTTCTTATTTCTTAAATTTGAGGGTTGATTTCAAAATGTAATGGCTGAAAGAAAAACCCTTTTTGCAGATATAATTCTTCCCGTACCAGTTCATCAACTGTTTACTTACCGTATTCCGTTTGAGATGAATGATTTCATTTACGCGGGTATAAGGGTTGTTGTTCCATTCGGGAAATCAAAATTACTAACTGGAATTGTCATTAATGTTCATGAAAATATTCCTGCAAATTATCAAGCAAAATATATTGAACACGTTTTAGATGATTCACCTATCATCAAGCAAGAACAATTTAAATTATGGCAATGGATTTCAGATTATTATATGGCTCCAATTGGAGATGTAATGAATGCTGCACTTCCTTCTAATTTTAAGCTTGCAAGTGAAACAAAAATTGTACTTCATCCTGATTACAACAATGATTATTCTCAATTAGATGATCGCCAATATCAAATTGTTGAAGCCTTAGAAATTAGAGAAACACTAGATTTAAAAGAAATTTCGGAAATTGTCGGTATCAAAACCATACAGCCAATTATAAAGGTTTTAATGGATAAAAAAGTTGTTTTCACGTTGGAAGAACTGAATAATAAATTCACACCAAAAACAGCTATTTACATTGTCTTGAATGAAAAATACCTCGACAACGATCAATTAGAATCCTTAATTCAGCAGTTAGAAACAAAGAAAACTACTCATAAACAATTAGAAAATCTACTTCTTTTAATCCGAGAAGGAAATTATAATAATGGTAAAATTGAACCTGTACTTCGAAAACAATTAGAAAGTGTAGGTGCATCAATTTCCACATTGAATACATTAGAAAAAAACGGATATATTACGCAAGAACGTTTCGAAATATCAAGATTTAAAGAGAAAAATAATTCCGTTAAAGAATTTAAAAAATTATCTGATTCTCAATTAAACGGATTAAATGAAATTCGTTCAACGTTTGAAACAAAACAAGTAACACTTCTTCATGGTGTAACTGGTTCTGGTAAAACAGAGGTTTATGTTGAATTGATTCAAGAACAAATTGAAAAAGGAAAACAAGTTCTTTTTCTACTTCCTGAAATAGCATTAACAACTCAATTAATCACACGCCTTTCATCCTATTTTGGAGATTTAATAGGTGTATATCATTCAAAATTCAATCAAAATGAACGTGTTGAAATCTGGAATCATGTATTAAACAATAATCCTAATCAATTTAGAATAATTCTAGGAGCACGTTCTTCTATTTTTCTTCCCTTTGCAGATTTAGGATTAATTATCGTTGACGAAGAACACGAAAGTTCGTTCAAACAATATGATCCTTCTCCACGCTATAATGCTAGAGATTGTGCTATTGTTTTAGGTCATATGCATAAAGCAAAAGTTCTTTTAGGCTCTGCAACTCCAGCAATGGAAACCTATTACAACGCGAAAAATGGAAAATATGGATTAGTTGAATTATCTGATCGCTTTGGTGGTATTCAAATGCCTGAAATCTTTTGTGCTGACTTGAAAAAAGAACGCAAAAATAAAAGCATGCAATCGCATTTTTCAGCTTTCTTAGTTGATCATATTCGCCTTGCACTCAACAATAAAGAACAAATTATATTATTTCAAAATAGAAGAGGCTATACTCCTTTATGGATGTGTGAGATTTGCAATTGGACACCGAAATGTAAAAACTGTGATGTTTCTTTAACTTATCATAAGCAAACGAATACACTTAAATGTCATTATTGTGGATACCTGACACCTCCTGTTGGCACTTGTTCTTGTTGTGGAAGTAATCGTTTAAAAATGTTGGGATTCGGAACTGAAAAAATCGAAGATGATTTATCAATTTTATTTCCGAATATCCGAATTCAACGAATGGATTTAGATACAACACGTTCAAAAAACGCCTACGAAAACATTATTTCAGAATTTGAGAATAGAAATGTAGATGTTCTTATTGGAACTCAAATGGTAACAAAAGGACTAGATTTTGACAATGTGAGTTTAGTCGGTATTTTAGATGCTGATATGTTATTAAATCGAAATGATTTTAGGGCATTTGAACGATCTTATCAATTAATGTCTCAAGTTGCAGGAAGATCAGGTAGAAAGAATAAACGTGGATCAGTAATCATTCAAACAGGTGATGTCGATAATTGGGTAATTCAAAAAGTAATCGCTCATGATTACAAAGGATTTTATGAAAGTGAAATTGTTGAACGTAAAAATTATTTCTATCCTCCTTTTTATAAAATTATTGAATTCACATTAAAACATAAAGATGAAAACTTAGTGAATCAAGCATCCAATGAATTCGCTAAAAGTTTACGAGAGATATTTAAAGAAAGGGTTTTAGGACCAGAATTTCCTGTTGTAGCAAGGGTAAACAATCAATTCATAAAAGTAATTAAATTGAAAATTGAACGTGATGCTCCTGAGAAAAAAATAAAGGAGCGCATAAACGAATTAATTGATTCATTTTTTAGCGCCCCTGTCAATAAGTCAATTCGACTGTTAATTGATGTTGATCCCGCTTAACCCAAGTATGTTTTCAACATCCGGCTTCGGGAAGTGTGTTTTAACCTTCTAATTGCTTTTTCTTTTATTTGACGCACTCTTTCTCTCGTCAAGTCAAATTTTTCACCGATCTCTTCTAATGTTAACGGATATCTTCCATTTAACCCATAATACATTTGAACCACATCGCATTCTCTTGATGTCAACGTTCTTAAAGAGCGTTCAATGTCTTTTTTTAATGATTCCGATTCCAATTCACTATCTGGATTCGGCATACTATCATTGGAAAGTAAATCATACATGCTAGAACTAGACTCGTCACCTTCAACTAATGATGCATCCATAGAAACATGTCTTCCACTGTTTGATAATGATTGTCTTACATCTTCAGGTGAACATTCTAAAAAATCAGCCAATTCATCTACAGAAGGTGGACGCTCATTTTTCTGTTCTAATTCAGAATATGCCCTGTTTATTTTATTTATAATTCCAATTTTATTTAATGGTAAACGAACCATTCTTGCCTGCTCAGCTAATGCTTGCAAAATTGATTGACGAATCCACCAAACGGCATAAGAAATAAATTTAAATCCTCTCGTTTCATCAAAACGCTCAGCTGCTTTAATTAATCCAATATTACCTTCGTTTATTAAATCTGGAAGTGTCATTCCTTGATTTTGATACTGTTTAGCAACAGAAACAACAAAACGTAAGTTTGCACGTGTTAAACGTTCTAAAGCTTTCTTATCACCATTTCTAATTTTTATGGCTAATTGAACTTCTTCATCAGCTGTAATCATATCTTCGCGACCAATCTCCTGTAAGTATTTATCTAGAGATGCAGTTTCTCTATTTGTTACTTGTTTGATAATTTTCAACTGTCTCATGGCTCAAAGTATTTAGTGAATATCTGTTTCTTCTATAACGATTAATTTAATCATTAGTTAATAATCTATTGCACAAAAAATGCTAAAATTTATAACTAAATGAGCAAACTACACTTCTCTTTGATTAAACGATTGTTTTTCATCGAATATTTGAAATATTTTTCATAAAAGACTCAAAAACAGCGGGTAATTATTGGCTTTTAAATAGCTTTTTTACATATTAAACTTTCATTTTGATGATTAATCACACTATTCACTAAATAGTTTTCAAACCTTTAATTTTCTTTCCTTACTTTTGCATCATGAAAATTTTAATGGTTTGTTTAGGAAACATTTGTCGTTCGCCATTAGCGGATGGACTGTTGCGAAAAAAAGTAGCCGATTTAAATTTAGATGTAACAGTTGATTCTGCAGGAACAGCTGACTATCATGTTGGAGAAGCACCAGATCATA
>CALPRR020000047.1 GCA_943326025.2 Candidatus Kuenenia stuttgartensis
CCTCTTTTAGTCGCCGGACCAATTGAACGTTTCTCTGCTTTAATGCCTCAATTCAAAGAAAAAGCAATTCTATCTAGAGAAAATTTTTCCATCGGTTTAAGAATGATCCTTTATGGCTTTTTCTTAAAAATGGTTGTTGCTGATAATCTTTCCATTCTTGTTGATCAGAGTTATGCTAACATTTCGACTACCAGTAGTATAAATTTACTACTCACTTTGTTCCTTTATTCATTTCAAATTTATTGTGATTTTAATGGCTACACGACAATTGCTTTGGGTATCGCAAAGTTATTCAACATCAACTTAACGCAAAATTTCAAAACACCTTATTTTAGCCAATCGTTAACGACTTTTTGGAGAAAATGGCACATCACCTTAACTACTTGGTTCAGGGATTATATTTACTATCCTTTAGGTGGAAATAGAACGACATTGACAAAATGGATCTTGAGTACATTACTCGTATTTTTCATAAGCGGATTTTGGCATGGAGCAAATTGGACTTTTGTGCTTTGGGGAGTTTTACATGGAATGATCATCATCATTGAAAAATTAACCGGTTTTGATAAAAAAAGTAAATCACTCTTTATAAACATTTTAAAAGGTGGAATAGTATTTATAGTCATAAGTTGTCTTTGGGTTTTATTCAGAAGTCCTTCGATTGAAGTTGCGACTCTTTTCTTTGAAAATCTATTTCATAATTTCCGATTATCATATGAACTACCAAGTATAGAGACAGTTGTAATTCTAATGATCTTTATTTGTTTTGATTTCTTGACGAGACATTCAAACTTTGGAACGTGGCTCAACGACAAATCAGTTTATATCAGATGGGGAATTTATTTTCTCCTAGGATTTTTGATTATGAGTCAATCTGGAACTGATATGCAACCATTCATTTATTTTCAATTTTAAGATGGAATTTTTCAAATATTTCTTTACACGAATGATGCTAGTTGGTATTTTTTTACTGATTGCCAATCAATTGTATAAAGTGACCTATTGGAAAAAAGATGTTGGAAACCATAGTGATTCATTGGAAAGTTTCTGGGAATTACCTGCAAATACTGAAAACATCTATTTTGGTGAATCTTCTAATTTTCATGTTGTTGATCCGAAAAAAGGAAGACACAGTATCAGTATCATGCTCGATTCATTATTGAAAGATAAAAAAATTGGAACAGTTGATAAACCTGGTTTACATGCTGGAACCTATTTGGCTGTATTGAAAAATATTCCAGAAGAAATGCCTTTAAAAATGATAATCGTCACGATGAATTTACGGTCATTTGATGCCGATTGGCGTTATTCAGTAGGTGAAAACTATCTAGCGAAAACAAAACGATTAATCGCTCCTAATTTGCCAATTGTAAATCGCTTTTTAATTGCTTTGAAAGACTATGATTATAAAACGGATGAACAACGTCACGATCAATTGATTGAAACATGGAAGAAAGAGAAATTTTACATTCCAAATTTCAAATACAACGATGTCATTAAGTGGGATTCAGCGATGGCTTGGCACACTTGGCTTGGCAAGAATCCAAATTTAACGGAAGAAAACATCGGTTTGGCTTGTCATTACATTAAAAACTTTGCTTTTAAAATCGATCCAAAAACAAATCAACGTATTAAGGATTTTGATGAAATAGTTGAAATCGCCAAAAAACGACAGATTAAAATTGTGTTTAATTTACTTGCTGAAAACATGGAAGAAGCGAATAAATTAGTCGGAAAAGAACTGATCTATTTAATGGAAAACAACCGAAAGTTTTTAATCAACCGTTACAATCGAAATGGAAATCTTGTAGTTGATAATTTATATGCCATTCCAGATAATCATTTTGTTGATCGAAATTGGCCAACTGAACATTATACCCGCGCAGGTAAACTAATTATTGCAAAAAACATTCAAAAAGTATTAATTTCGAAAGGAATTTCAAAAAAATAAAACAGCATGAGTAAATTACAGTTTTTTAAAAAACCAATCGTTATTCTTGGTGTCATTTGTTTTTTAGCGGTTTTAATTGTGACCTTGCAAGGAGCACTTCACGGAACAAAAACCTACGAAGAAGGTGGAATTGAATATACGAAATATAATAATTACGTCATTTTCAAACAATCATATTTTCACTTAATTGAAAATAAAGACTTGTATCAACTTTATCCTCAAGAACATTGGGATTTATATAAATACAGTCCAACGTTCTCTTTATTAATGGGACTTTTAGCCTATCTTCCAGATTTTCTTGGTTTGCTTATTTGGAATTTATTAAATGCCTTTGTCTTGTTTTTTGCTTTATGGAAACTTCCTTTTAGTTCTGATAAAAAACGTATTTGGGCCTTTTTGTTTTTAGTCATCGAACTAGTTACTTCCCTTCAAAATGCACAAAGTAATGGATTAATGGCTGGTTTAATTATCTTGGCCTTTGTCTATTTAGAAAAGAAAAATATCGCTCTAGCAACTCTATGTATCGTAGCAACTATCTTTATCAAACTCTTTGGAATTGTAGCTTTTGCGCTCTTTTTATTCTATCCAAACAAGCTGAAATCTGCGCTTTACACTCTTGGTTGGATTTTACTTTTAGCCGTTTTACCACTCATCTTAATTTCGCCTGAACAATTGACGTTTCTCTACAAAAGCTGGGGGAATCTTTTACAAAATGATCACAGTATTTCTATCGGTTTTTCTGTTTCAGGATGGTTATTTACATGGTTTGGATTGAATCTTAAAACAGTTAGTTTAGTTGTTGGAACGTTTTTATTTTGCGTTCCATTTATTCACTATAAATATTTTAACGAAGTAAGATTTAAACTATTATATTTAGCCTCTATCCTACTCTGGATTGTCATTTTTAACCACAAAGCAGAATCACCAACTTTCGTAATAGCTGTAACAGGAGTTGCTATTTGGTTTTTCACACAGGAATTCAATAAATTAAACTTTTCATTTTTAATTCTTGCGCTATTATTTACTGTTCTAGCAGCTACAGATTTATTCCCAAAGTTTATTCGAGATGACTATTTTATCCCTTATGTAGTGAAAGCTGTTCCTTGTATATTCATCTGGGGAAAAATTACTTGGGAGTTGATTTTTTATTCGAAAAATAAACTGACTATTTCAAATAACTAAAATGATAAAAAAAGTAATCCTAATTCTAGTAATAACTCTATTTTCAAACATAATTTTATCTCAAAATTTAGTCAATCAAACTGATAGTTCATTTTTAAAATTAAAAGAGTTTCCTAATAACACTCAATTTTCAATAGCCCTAATAAAAGATAGTGTTTTTCAATTTATTGGTTTCATTAAAAAAAATGATACTTTAAAAATCATCGATAATAGAGATTCACTATTTGAAATTGGTTCACTTACTAAAGTTTTTACAGTAACTTTACTTGCAAATTCAGTACTAGATTATAAAATCAATCTAAATCAGCCAATAAACAAATTTTTACCCTTTCAACTAAATAAGAAAAGTAAAGTTTCATTTATAGAACTTGCAAACCACTCTTCAGGCATTTCTAGAGTTCCTTCCGACTTCATTAATTCAGCAAGTCAAAACTTCTCAAATCCATACTTAAATTACACTCAGGAAATGTTTACGAATTATTTAAAACATGATTTAATCATTCCCAAAAAAGAACATGATTTTTCCTATTCTTATTCTAATTTAGGTTTCGCTATTTTAGGATATAGTATTTCCGAAGTTGAAAAAATGAGTTTTGATCAATTGCTACAAACTAAAGTATTTGATAAATTTCAAATGACAAAATCCTACACTAATCATATAAATAACATCAAAGTAGTTAATGGTCTTGATCAAAAAGGTGTTAAAACTTCTTTTTGGAATTTTAATAGTTCACTTGAATGTGCAGGTTCAATCATCTCAAATTCAAAAGATTTGTCTCGTTTTATTATGGCTCAAATGATTGAAAAAAATCCTGAATTAGAACTTACACAAAAACCAACATTTGTAGTTTCAGAAAATTTAAGCATAGGATTAGGTTGGCACATTATTACCAATAAACCGAATGAAAAAATATATTGGCATAATGGAGCAACTGGCGGCTTTACTTCCTCAATTGCTTTTGACAAACTTTCAAAAAAAGGAGTTATAATACTTTCTAATATCTCATTTTTATATCCAAATTCAAAACTAATCGATGAATTAACCTTTGAATTATTAGAGAAAATAAAGAACTAGTTCTCATTCCAATCAAAATGCTTCCGTTTATAAGGAAACAAATCTACTAATTCTCCTGAAAAATAAAATTCATAAGCTACTGCTCCAAATGTGTATTCTTGTTCCCTAATTTTAAAGACCGACCCTCCAACTTCTGGTTGTTTTTTAGGGACTGATTTAGCGTAACCTAAATTGAACAAAGATGCAAAAATTTCAGGACGATGATCTATTGGATAACCTGCTTTTTGCCACTGAGTTCTTATTTGTTTAATAAATACAGCAGCATATAAATAAGAATAATAATGATTCGTGTACTGAACCAATCGCTGAATACAAGTACTCATTGTATCATTAATTCCATTCGAATAATTTTTAACAGTATCATAATCTAATAAGTGTGCGTATTGATGACCTAAATAATACTTACTTGTTGAATCTTTTAAATAGGTTTCTATTCTTTTAGCTGTAAATTCTTTAATACCAGTTACACCATAAGACATATTGTTTTCAAGTGCCAAAGTTTTCAGTGGAGCAATAAAATCTTTGTATTTCTCTCTTCTTGAATTAAAGAGACGTACTTGTTCTCCAACCAGACAGGCAACTATATATCGAGGTTCAACACCTGTAACTTGAGCTGCAGAATCAATGTATTTTTTATCTTTCGCAACAGCTTCTTTAAAACACTTCCATTCGGCGATGTTCATCCATTCATAAACACTTAAACCCGTAACTTTCTCATCTTTTTTGCGTGATCTAAAAGCACGCATTTCATCTTGATAAGACTTGTTTTTCAGCAAACGAATATCAATTGCATCAAGCATTTGAAGAACCAATTTCTCATCTTTGGTATCTTGATAAGCTGTTAATATATGTTGTGCATTTAGCGGGTAAAATTCGTTCAAAATTATAATACGATTCAATACTTCTAATCGATTTTTTGCAACTGAAACACTATCTACCTTAAATGATTGATTGTACTTGTCACTCATCGATTGAAAGTAACGATTATTCACATCGACTTTTCCTGAATCTTTTGTCCATTCAAATTTCATCGCAAAATAAGTTCCAACTAGGAAAAAACCGTATAATGCAAAAATGTAAAGGAAAGTTAAGTATGGAATTCTAAACCATTTCTTTTTGTATAATCTACTGATTTTATTAGGCATTTTGAAAAAAATTAGCTTTTTATTTTAATCTCTAGAAATTAAAACGAAAGAATGAAGATTAAGTTTCGTTTCATAAACTTTTTTTAGAATTAATAATATGCTTAAATCAAATTTTAAGTAAATTATTTACATTGCTTTAGTTTGTAACTGTTCAAAGATCTCGATTTTCTTTATAGACTAAAAAGGTTAAGAAAACATTAATATTAATGATGTTTGCTTTTGAGCTTTTATTTACTCTTTATATTATCGCTTTTTTGATTTCTATTTTGCCTAATTAACTTTAATTTTAAATCGTCATATATTATACCAATAATTAGAATTGTTGCTGCAATTGCTAAAACATATAACTTCAATATAGAATAAAACACACCTCCTAAAAGTCCCCCAATAAAGAAAAAAGCAATAATTGTCAAGCGTAATTTTATTGAAGAGTGTAGTTTGTCTTTCAGATCTTTTTGTTTGTAAAAAAACAATTGAGATAGTTCAATTCCTAAGTCTGTAAACAATCCTGTTAAATGTGTTGTACGAACAGTAGCATTAGAAATTCTAGTTACTAGTGAATTTTGTAAACCCATTGTAAAAAGCAAAGAACAAGCTAATATATCTGGACTTTTTGATATTAAAAATTGCCCAAATAACGCTAACAAAAACAAAAAAATACTTTCGATAATTGTCGGAATAATATAAATTAATCTATTACTCGTTTTTGAAATAATTTCAACTAGAAGATTTGATACAAATGAACCCAAGAAGAAGAAAAAAATGTATAAGAAATAAATAAAACCTTGCCAAAAATTGAGCTTAAAAACTTCATCTACAAAAAAAGCGAAGTGTCCAGTTACATTTGTTGTCAAGCGTTTAACAGCTAAAAAACCAGCAACATTTACGATACCTGCTACAAAGGAGAGTAACGTAGCAATTCTTAAATTATGCTTTAATGTTCTTGAATTTCCTTTGTGTCTAAACATAAATAGTTGTTAAATTGCAAATTTTAAACCCTCACAAAAAAGTATATAACTTACTGATAAATAAAATATCAATTAAATAAAAAAAGCTGTCCAAAACAGACAGCTTCTCACTATATATTATTATCACAAATTAAGCGTACATCTCCACTTGCATTTGAGAAATTTTAGCATCTGCTAAATACGCATCATAAGGCATCATTTTATCGATAATACCTGTTGGAGTGATTTCGATGATTCTGTTAGCTACTGTATTCACTAACTCATGATCATGAGATGTAAAGATCAACTGACCTCCAAAATCAACCATTCCGTTATTTAATGCTGTAATAGATTCCAAATCTAAGTGATTCGTTGGCTCGTCCATCATAATTAAATTCGCTTTCGCAAACATCACTTTAGATAACATACAACGAACTTTTTCTCCTCCTGAAAGTACTTTTGCACTTTTCAATGCTTCTTCTCCTGAGAACAACATACGTCCTAAGAAACCTCTTAAGTTTACTTCTTCACGCTCTTCATCTGTTTGAGCATATTGTCTCAACCAGTGAATTAATGGAAGATCATCCTCAAAATAAGCATGATTATCATTTGGTAAGTAAGCAGTTGTGATTGTTGTTCCGTAAGTAAACTCACCTGTATCAGGTTGTTGGTTACCATTCAAAATCTCAAAGAAAGTTGTAACAGCTAATGAATTTTTAGAAATAATTGCAATTTTATCTCCTTGGTTCATTGTAAACGTTAAATCTTTGAACAATGTAACGCCTTCGTATGTTTTACTTAAATTATCTGCAAATAAAATTTGATTTCCAGCATCTCTCTCTTGGTGGAAAGTAATTCCTGGGTAACGTCTGCTTGATGGTTGAATTTCATCTAAATCCAATTTATCCAACATTTTACGTCTACTTGTCGCTTGTTTCGATTTCGAAGCATTTGCAGAAAAACGAGAAATAAAGTCTTGCAACTCTTTCTTTTTCTCTTCTGCTTTTTTGTTTTTATCTGCTTTTTGACGAGAAGCTAATTGAGAAGATTGGTACCAGAACGAATAATTTCCAGTGAATAAATTAATTTTAGAGTAATCAATATCACAAACGTGCGTACATACTGTATCTAAGAAGTGACGGTCATGAGATACAACAATCACAGTATTTTTAAAATCTAATAAGAAATCTTCCAACCAAGTGATTGTTTTCAAATCTAAATCGTTGGTAGGCTCATCCAAAATCAATACATCTGGATTACCAAATAATGCTTGTGCTAACAAAACTCGAACTTTCATTGAGTTTGTTAATTCTTCCATTAAAGAGTAATGTAGAGACTCTTCAATTCCAAGGTTACTCAACAATGAAGCTGCATCTGTTTCTGCATTCCATCCTTCGATATCTGCAAATTCTCCTTCTAATTCAGAAGCTCTCATTCCATCTTCATCTGTAAAATCCGCTTTCGAATACAAAGCATCTTTTTCAGTCATGATTTCAAAAAGGCGTTTATGCCCCATTATCACTGTTTGTAAAACTGGAACTTGATCAAATTCAAAGTGATTTTGATTCAATACAGCCATACGTTTTCCTGGCTCTAACTCTACTCTACCCTTTGTTGGATCTTGATCTCCTGTAAGAATTTTTAAGAAAGTTGATTTTCCTGCACCGTTTGCTCCAATTACACCGTAGCAGTTACCTTGTACAAATTTTAAATTAACTTCATCAAAAAGGATTCTTTTTCCAAACTGAAGCGAAAGATTGTTTACTGATATCATTTTATTCCTAGAATTTTGCGCAAAGATACGCTATTATTTTGTTTGATACAAGTCTATTTAGACATTAAGTCAGTAAGAATAAAGAGTTGAAAATGTATTGATTTTCCCTCCTTGAGGAGAGTAAATACATTTGCGAAGACTAAGCGATAGTGCAAGGAGATTGAGGGAGGTGACATCAGTAATCTTACGCTTGAAATGAATTGATACGGAATTGGAATCACAGTTGTCATCCTCCTCTATCCTTCCCGACAAAAATCGGGACAAGCTCTTCAAAGTAGGAAGCTTAAAACGCATTACTTCAGATAATATGAAATTATCCAAATATTAAATACTATGTAGAAACAAAATATTTACTTCATTTGTAAAAAAAATAAAATGTCTCGAATTCAATTAGAATACTTTCCTTTTAGGCTCAATTTCAAATATCCTTTTCGCCTTTCACATACTGAACGAACAGGAACTGATAATGTGTACGTTTTATTGAAAACCGAAAATGCATTTGGTTGGGGAGAATGTGTTTTTATCCCCTACTATCCTGAGACATTGGAAACGTTTAAAAATTTGATTTCAAAAATTGAACTTCCTGAAAACACAGAAGACATTTCGAAATATATTAACGTTCTAAAATCTAACTTTTCAAATACGAATTTTTGTATTGCAGCGATTGATATTGCTTTACATAACCTACATTCGAATCTAACGAATACTTCTATCCAAGAATTCTATCACATTGAGGAACAGAGTAAAAAAACGTCTTTCACCATTGGAATGTCGGACGATCAAGAAATGGAAATCAAAATTGCGGATAATCCAACGATGAATTATTATAAACTGAAAGTAAATCAATCGGAAGTTTATCGCATCATTGATACATTTGAACGTTTTTCTGAAAAACCGTTTACAATAGATGCCAATCAAGGATTTACAGATCGAAATGAAGCATTGAAATTGAGTTATAAATTAGCTGACAAAGGCGTTTGGTACTTGGAACAACCTTTCCATAAAGAAGATTTTGAAAGTCATGCTTGGTTAAAAGCTAGAAGTCCAATTCCAATTATTGCTGATGAATCATTTCAAAATTATGCAGACTTAGAGAAAATCGTTAAATCGTTTGATGGAATTAATCTAAAAGTTATGAAATGTGGCGGACTTGCGGAAGGTGTTGATTGTTTGAAAAGAGCGAAAGAAATGGAATTAAAATCAATTATTGGTTGCATGAGCGAATCGAGTGTTGCTATAAATGCTTCCAAACAAATTGCACCTTTAGCTGACTGGGTTGATTTAGACGGTAATTTATTAATTACAAATGATTTATTTGGAGATGAAAATTACACCCATGAATTTATTTTAGAAGAACTGAAAAAGGGAAGAAATTAATCTTCCCATCAATTATTTTAATTCTTTTAAATTCCTAGAATAGAGTATAATAAAAATTCCTGAAATAACAATATAATAACCTATAATCAGCATTGGAATATTTCGTGGAGAAGTAAATAAATACATTTGAGCAATCTCTAACAGACTATAAATAATGTAGATGTGAAAACCAATCTTTTTACCATTCCACATTTGAAAAGCTCCAAAAGCTCCAGTAATTACCCATATGATTTTCATTGAAATCGCGAAATAGAAATGATTGTTAACGTCAACCATCATTTGCTGTAGTTGTTGAAACATATAAACAAAACTATCCGCATGAACTTCTTGCAATTGTGCTATTTGCTGGGCCATTTGAACATGTTGCTGTGTCATCATTTCTGGAGATGCAGGACCTGAGAAGAGACCAATAATCGAAGTCAGAAAAGAAAAACCTGTAAAAACAAATGTCAAAATACACAAAACTTTTAAAAACTGAGAACGTTTTGGTTTTTGATCTATTTTAATAGTATTATCTAAAGTATCCATTTTATCTTATTAATTTATTGATTTTGCAATTGACATTAATTTATCAGCCTCCTGAAAACCAATGATATTTTTAACTAACTTACCATTCTCATTGATGAACAATAATGTTGGATAAGCTTGAATTTTATACATTTTCTCAATTTCGGGACCATCAGCATCTTGTTCAACGTCAATTTTTAAACTTATAAAATTCTCATTAAAATATTTTGCTAGTTTTTCATCTTTAAATGTAGTTGCTGCCATTCGTTTACATGGTCCGCACCAAGAAGTGTACGCATCAATAAAAATAAGTTTCCCTGTTTTTTCTGCTTGTTTTTTAGCGTCTTCCAACGAAATATGTTTAAATGCAATACCTGCTCCTTCTTGTTTTGAAACAGGAGACTTCGTGAATGATAAAGTCATTACCAATGTTAATAAAGCAAAAATTCCAATTGTTTTTTTCATTTTGTTTAATTTTGAAAGTTAAAAGTAACGAATAATTTTACGAGTTAAAGCCTTTCAATTTAATTTCTTTATTGAAAGTTGTTACTTTTAACACAATTCTCATTCCAAAAATAAAAAGTGGTCGAACTTAAATTCATAAATACTTCTGATTCATTTAAAAATGAAGTCAATCAATTTATTGAAGAATGGTTCAATTCAGATGAATTTATTCAATCCAAAACTTCAGGATCAACTGGTGAACCGAAAAAAATTGAGATTTTAAAATCAAAGATGAAGGAGTCAGCTCTGATGACAAGAAAATTTCTAAATCTTCAAAAAAAAGAAACCGCTCTTTTATGTTTATCGACGTCTACCATTGCTGGAAAAATGATGATTGTTCGCTCCCTTGAGTTGGGATTAAAATTAGTCATTGTTGAACCTTGTTTAAATCCATTTGAATTCATTGAAGAAGGAATTGATTTTGCAGCTATTGTTCCGCTTCAACTTACAGAAATACTCAAGAAAAATCCAGAAAAATTAAAAACTGTTCGAAATGTAATCGTTGGTGGTGGAAGTGTTTCTAATGAAATTGAAGAGCAACTTAAAAAACAAGAATTAACCGTTTTTCAAACATTTGGAATGACTGAAACCATTTCTCATATTGCCATGCGAAAAATCGGATTACATCAAGAGGAACATTATTCTGCACTTGAAGGAAATTCATTTTCAACCGATGGAGAACAGTTGGTTATTCATTCTTCATTATTAGATGGTTTTCCTTTAAAAACGAATGATTGTGTCGTATTAATTAACGCTAAAAAATTCATTTGGAAAGGTCGAATTGATTTTGTGATTAACAGTGGTGGAATTAAAATACAACCTGAGGAAATAGAGCGAAAACTTTCAAAATTGATCAAAAATTCATTTTTCATAACAGGAAAAAAAGATGCATTACTAGGTGAAAAAGTGATTCTTTGCATCGAAAGTGAAAATGCTTTTGAAATCCAGAAATCTGAATTAGAAAATTATCTATCTAAATACGAAATACCAAAAGAAATTTATTTTTTCAACCAGTTTATCTATACAGAAAGCAATAAAATCAATCGTTTAAAAACAGTCGATGTACATTTGAAAGATGCCATACAGCAAATATTATAATATATTAGGTTTATCCAACAATGCCTCAAAAGAGGAAATTCGAAAAAAATATCGAAAGTTGGTGATGCTGTATCATCCCGACAAAAATCCAGATTTAACTGCTCAAACTAAATTTTTAGAAATAACGCAGGCTTACAATATATTAATCAATAAAGTTGAAATTCCTCTACAAGAGCTAAAAGCTCAACCAACAAGACATTCGAGAGATCAGCATACAAACACAGCAGCTAAAAAAACTAAAGAAGAACTACTGAAAGCTGCTCGAATTCGTTTTCAAGAGCAACAAAAACAAAAAGAACTCAATAATAAACGCTATTATCAACATTTAACGAAAGGAAAAAAATGGAATTTCTTTAAAATTTCAGCTTTCATCTGTTTTGGTTTTGGAATCCTTATAATGATAGATTCATTTTTACCACATCGATTTGAAAAAGATTTGGTGACGCACTATAATTCAAACGAAGTAATACAAACTAGTGGAGATAAAATATTAATCAAAACAAAAAATGATCACACCTATTTTGTAAATGTTGAAAATTGGGAATATAAATGCCTTTACACCAACGGACCAAATATTTTTATTGAACAAAGCTTTATTTTGCATCAAGCATATAAAATTCACAGTTTGACAAAAGCAAATTATAAAACATTTCGAGTTGAATATTCGATGGGACAGTTAAGCTTGTTATTCGCAATCTTCTTTAGCATTCCTTTTATAACTTACATTTTCAGAAGAAACTCAACCCTTTTTGTAATTATGTATAAAGTATGTTTGTATGTTATTAATGGTGCTTTAGTGATTACACTATTTACAGATAAACGCTATCTACATTTAGTGACATTAGGATTTTATTAAGATTAACGTTTCATTGCTCGATCCATGTCTCGCTTGTCGTCTTTTTCTTTCAAATCGTTTCGTTTATCATGTAATTTTTTACCTTGAGCTAAAGCAATTAAAATCTTTGCCCAACCTTTTTCATTGATAAACATTTTCAAAGGAATTACCGTATTTCCTTTGACCATCAAAAACTTCAAAATTTTATCTATCTCTTTGCTATTCAATAATAATTTTCGATCTGCTCTAGGTTTATGGTTATAAAACGAACCATTTTCATATTCCGTAATGTGCATGTTACGAATCCAAATTTCTCCTCTAACGGCAACACAATAGGCTTCTAAAATACTAGCTTTACTCTTACGAATACTTTTAATTTCCGTTCCTCCTAACTGAATACCAGCAGTAAACTCATCCATTAAATGATATTCAAATCGAGCTCGTTTATTCTTAATATTTATATCCGCTTTTGCCATTTTATGCAATTACATTGTCAATCGTTGATGAAAATTCCTTGTTATCCATTCTTTTTGAAGCTCCAAGATAGAAAAAATAAATACATGCCAATATTAAAAGATGACTTAAATCGTCTTTATTTAACCATCGATGTAGATTAATTTTAAAAAAGAAAATAAAAATAGATGGAAGACAAACTAAAACTCCATAAATCATATATTTCAAATCAATCAATCCTCTTTTGACATAAGAGTTTGCAACAATTCCACAAAAAATAATATACGTTAAAATTGCATCTACAGCAACAAATACAAATTTAAAAGTCACAAAAGATAAAGAAAGTAATATGCCACCTTTCATTATCAAGAATAATTCGAAATTCTTTTTCCTTTGAAAATTCAATTCATTTGAAATAATTGCTTTACCTGCATAGTAACCTGCAAATGTTGCAGTTATCCAATTTGGAAATTTACCTGGAATATCAAAATAATTAAAAAAAACATGACCTAAACCTCCAAAAAATGTTGATAATGCAAACCAAAAGAAAAATTTCTTCCAAAATTTCACTTCATCAGTTACACTGCATTTTAATTTATAAAAAGCATAAACACTAAATAATGTCATCAACCAATTGGTAATCAAAGCCATTGGTTCTAACAAATGTAAACCAAATAATTCAAAAGCAATTTTTTCATTCAACATACTAAAAACAAAGTTAATGAAAATAAGAGTAAACTTTAAACTGTTCAAAAGATGAATTTAAGTTCTATCAAAATTAGCTTCAAAAAATGTAAATTTACATTGTGAAAATACCTTCAAAATATATCGAAACTGCAGTAGAGCAACTTTCTTCTCTTCCTGGAATAGGAAAAAGAACAGCTTTGCGATTAGTTTTACAGTTAATGAATCGTTCTGAAATAGAAATACGTCAATTTTCAGAAGCATTTATTGAAATGAAGTTAAATGTTGTTCATTGTCAATCATGTGGAAATGTATCCGATTCAATGATTTGCTCAATTTGTAGTGATGAAAAAAGAGACCATGCAACAATTTGTGTGGTGGAAGACATACGCGATGTATTAG
>CALPRR020000048.1 GCA_943326025.2 Candidatus Kuenenia stuttgartensis
CCAATAAATGAAACAAGTTTAAGAACAACTCCAATATTTAAAGAAGAAATAAAAGCGTATATTAAAAATCATAAAGATTCAAAAATTTCATCAAGCTCATTAGGTAAATTACATCCTTGGTTATTAAGTAAAGGAAACTGCTTAAGAACACAGATGGTTCACTTTTGTAGTATCCAAACTGAAAAAGAAGATAATTGGAATTATGAAGGAGGAAATATTGAACTATTAATACGAATGGTTAATGAAAACGGAGGGTATACACTTATTCCGAGTGAACTAGAACGAATTCTTAACCTTAAAAAGACAGATTGTATTCAAATTTATTCAGATGATGTAAATGAAAATCCAGCTCGTGAAATCATCGCAATTTCACCAAATAGATCAACAAAATGGATTTCTATTGAAAAAATTATTCGAACTTGCCAACATTTTTACAATAAAACTGAAACTAAAAATCTAAAAATATTGGATTGGAATTAAATATAATAAAAAAGGGGCATTAATTTAATAATACCCCTTCAAATATGGTTTAAAGAAAATTATTTTTCTTCGTTTTCTTCTTCATCAAAAACTCTTTTCGGACGCATTTTTGCAAAAGCACCTAATGTAATCCAATAAGGAACTACAAATCCTAATAAAAATAATAACATCCAAAATGCCATACCTGCAATTAATAGGAACAATACTATACCGAAAATACTCATCTTTCTTTGTTTTAAATTCAATAATACTGTAAAGATAATAATTTTTTTAAAAAACGATTAAAATTTCAATTGAATGTATGCATTCTTAAAATAAAAAATCAATTAAATTGATTAATAAACAATTAAATCTGATTTTGAAATCGAAATATTTTCTTTATTTGGATTCCAAAAATAAATTTTCAATTCACTTGACTTCGAATCTAATTTTGGAAGACTAAATAAATTATAATTCTGATTCCAAACTTTTTTAGGATTAAAGTATAATGAAAAACATTTATAGTAAACCAATGAATCATTATCAACTATTGAAACTACTAAAGAAACATCCCTTAAGGGTTTTCCCTTACTATCAAAGGTATATTTTACAACTCTATTTTTAGAAAATTGCTTATTATTTTTTGTATTATATAACATTACAAATTCTTGAGCTGATAATATTTCAATATTTCTGTATTTAGAGCTTTTCAAATCAACTATTGGTTTCATTTTATCGAGTTTTAAAAACTGTTCCAAATTTTGATTTGACTTCTCTTTTTTACAAATAGTAATTTTACCGTTAGAAGCTACCATTTTTAGATGATTGATAATTTGAGGATAATGTGCATAAATATCTTGAAGGAAGAATTCATTTTGATAAATGTAATATTCAGAAGGAAAATCCAATGATTTTTTGATTGCTGAGTAATTTGAATACATATTACAGTATCCTGTTCTATTCATTAATAGAAAAGGGATATTTGGAGTATAACTTCCAAGTACAAATATTTTTTCATTATCAGAAATACCAAATTGTTCTAGAAAAGTCTCAGAATTTCGAAAATTTAAAATTGACTCATTGACAATATCCCAAGTTCCTGTTATTCTTTTTTCTTTTTGCATAAATTGAGCATTTAAGAAAAGAAAAAAAGTAGCAATTGATAAAATGGGAAGAATAATGATTTGACTCTTTTTAAAATTAAAAAATGAAAACAGAACAATCGTAAGTATTATAATGGGCAGGTAAAAAGTATCTAAAAAATAATAATCATGATTTTCAAATTGTTTGGCCATTAAAATGAAAAATATACCATTCCCAATAAATAATAATATTAATAGTATTACGGTTGACTTATGATCTTTTAAAAAATGAGATATATTCTTTCTTTTGAATATTAAAACTGAAAATAAAATCATAGAAAAAATTAGATAGTGTATCCATGAAAAATAATGGAAAGTCCAACGTTGAATCATAATCTTAATTATCTCTAGATATTCTGCAAAATTATCTGCCATTTTAAAACTAAAAAGGAACATTGCACCATATGTCTTTCTTAAATAGAAATTATAAATTACATAAAAGATAATCGCTAAAAATGAAATTAACCCCATGAAAACAACTTTCAAATTGATTTTTTTCTTGTGAATCATTGTAATTAATTCTACCATCAAAACGGCAAACAATGGAATTAAAAAAGTTGTCCTCGCTAATGCTGATAATGTTAAAAATAGAATACTAATTCCGAAAGATTTGGATCGATTTGAATCTCTATAAATTAAATAAAAATAAAGACCAATTATTGAATTTGACAACGATGGAATTGAAGGAATAAAACCACTTTGGTAGTAGACAAAAACTGGTGAAGTGGCTGCTAAGATTGAAATAAAAAAAGAAATCAATATAGAATTACCTAGATACTTTGATAATTTATATAAAAACAACAGCCCTAAAAAACCATATAAAAGAATATATGTTCTGAAAAAAAACGGCGATTTATTCCCAGCTAATTTCATAAATATTGCTGGGATATAATCATGTATCGGAAAATCTACAGCAGTGATTCTTGAATTATCAGCTGTATTCCAATTGTTAGGAATTGGATGATTATAAACCAATGTTTGCGGTTTGAAAAAATTTAAATCATTATCAACAAAACCATTTGCTAAAGCATAACGATCAGATTGGGACCAAGCATGAGTAAAAGAAGGAAATTCATTTATATATTTATAATGAAAAAAGAAAAAAATAGCAAGTAAAAAAGTAAAAAAACCTAATTTTTCAACTTTACCCATAATAATTAATGTAAAAAAGTAAAGTGCAATTCTAGTAAAAACTATTCAGAATTTTATTTAATTAATAAGATATTCTAAACTAAACTTTTAAACACGAAACAAAGCACTGTTTTATAACTACTTAATAAAACACATAGACTCTGATTCTATCTCTACTAGATTAATTTTAAGTTATTTCATTCTTTTAAAAAAAACGAGACGAAAAATTAATTAAATTCGCATAGATAACACTAGTAATGAGTAAATCTAAAAAACACATACTTTCTTTAGATAACGATTATGAATACGATATGATTGGAATTTGTTCTCATCATAATGATTATCGTCTGGTTTGGGGAATTAATGATGTTTTATCTCTTCATTTAAGTAAAGCATTTGAAGATTTTATTGTTGTAAATAAAAAAGGAATTTATCTTTCTCAACATTCACTCTATGAATACAAAGATGAAGATAATTTGTTAGAGTACTATCTCATTAAAAACAAACACTTTGGCAAGTTTTTAATTCAAGAAAAACCGAGTATAGATTATTTCTTATTTATTTATGGTATTGATTACGAAGATTTAGAAAATATCAATCAAAAATTGAAAAAACTTTCGAGTGTACTAGCTGTTTTCCCATTAGATCCCATGGAAATCGAATCTACAGAAAATTTAGTATTTAGATAAAACTCTAGTATTTTACTAGTATTAAATAAAAAATTATGAAGAAAACTAAAATAGTAGCAACTTTAGGACCTGCCTCTAGTGATAAAGAGACATTGAGACAAATGTTTTTAGAAGGATTAAATGTTTGTCGTTTGAATTTTTCGCATGGTGGCCATGAAAATCATGAAAAAGCTATAAAAATCATACGGGAATTAAATGATGAAACGGGATTAAATGTTGCGATTTTGGCAGATTTACAAGGGCCTAAAATCAGAACGAATGAAATGGAGAACAATGGAGTTGAATTGATTTCAGGGTCAAAAGTTATAATTGTAACAGATAAAATTATTGGTACATCCCAAAAATTTTCAATCAATTATTCTAACCTTCCTTCAGATGTTCATCCAGGAGAAAGAATTTTATTAGATGATGGTAAACTAATTTTAGAAGTTTTAAAAACAGATGGTATTAAAGAAATTGAAGCAATTGTAATTCATGGTGGAATTTTATCATCTAAAAAAGGTGTGAATTTTCCCAATACAAAAATTTCAATGCCTTCTTTAACTGAAAAAGATAAAGAGGATTTAAATTTTGCATTACAACAAAATGTTGATTGGATTGGTTTATCGTTTGTTAGAAATGCTAGAGATATTATTGAATTGAAACATATCATTAGTCAACAACATGGTAAAGCAAAAGTAGTTGCAAAAATCGAAAAACCAGAAGCGATAGATGATATCGATGAGATTATCAATGTAAGTGATGCTCTTATGGTTGCAAGAGGTGATTTAGGGGTAGAAGTTCCTTACCAAAGTGTTCCTTTAATTCAAAAAATGTTGATTAAAAAATGTGCACTTCAAGCGAAACCAATCATCGTTGCAACACAAATGATGGAAAGTATGATCAAAAATCTTACACCATCAAGAGCTGAGGTTAATGACGTAGCAAATGCAGTTTTAGACGGAGCTGATGCAGTTATGTTATCTGGAGAAACATCTGTAGGAGATCATCCAATTGAAGTGATTAAAACGATGACAAAAATTGTGTCAGAAATGGAATCTTTTGAAGGGATATACAACAAAGAAGAGTTACCTGACAAAAGCCAGGATCGTTTTATTTCTGATTCTATTTGTTTTAATGCATGTAGATTAGCCCAAAGAGTTGAAGCTGATGCAATTATTACGATGTCATTTTCTGGATATACTGCATACAAAATTGCATCACAAAGACCAAAAGCACCTATTTATGTTTTTACAAGCAACGAACAAATTTTAACCCAATTAAATTTGGTTTGGGGTGTGAAAGGTATTTTTTATGATAAACGTATTAGTACTGATCACAGTATTGCTGACATCAAACATATTTTAAAAACAAAGAAGTTGTTGAATGTTGGCGATTTAGTAATTAACTTAGCATCCATTCCTTTAGAAGAAAATGGTAAATCAAATATGTTGAAATTAAGTTATATTGAATAATCTCAATTTACAATATAATAGATATTAAAAAAGGCCTCAATTGAGGCCTTTTTTAATATCTATAAATTTATTTTATTCTTCGTCGTCATCTTCTGCAGGTTCATCCGCAGGCTCATCATAACTATCATCTGTGTCATCATCAACATCTTCATCTTCATCTTTGATGTCAGCTAATTTTTCGATTTCTAAATCATCAAAATCATCATCGTCATCATCATCTAAAATAGGTCTTGCCATCGCTTTAGTGATTTTAACTAAATAAATGATTTCATCTGTTTCCCAAATCAAAGCATCTTGTGATTCACCAGTTGCAGTCATAATTGTCGTTAAATGATTACCATAACCATCCGGAAAATCTCTTAAGATTTGTTTTTTTTGATCAATGGTTAACTTATCGTAGCTTATGATTGAACGCTTTTTTCCCATAATCCTTTTTAATTAAATTTCTAATTTTATGATTCGTCTAATTGGAATTAATACATTTTGCTTCAATAAAATTGAAGAATCTGTAACACCCCAAATTGTAGTATTTACAACTTTTTTTCCTTTATCATCAGCGAAAAATATTTTCACTTTGAAATGTTCTAAATTACCTAGTGCGATTGCACGATCTAATTCAAACTGTCGCGCTTTTTTATCCGCTTCATTTTCTAAAATCTCACCTTCGTGAAAGTGACAATTTGGAATTGTTTCTTTTTCGACAATTTGAAATTCGTTGGTATTCATTATTTATTTCTGATTTTGGAGCAAAAATAAATGAAATGATTTAGAAAGCAAGTAAATTCTTAAGAGAATCCATAAAAAAAATAAACTTTTTTTTAATTTGTTAAATTCAATATTTTAAAAATAAAAAAGGAGCTAATATTAGCTCCTCATTACTAGTTAATTTTACTTGTTAATTCATTTTTTAAACCTTCCCATTCTACCAGATGAAGTTTTATAATTCCTACAGGAATTTTTGCTTTTACTAAAATTGGAATTCTGTTTTCATCTTTTGTAACCCAGAAATTTACATCATCCTCACTTTTGAAATAACGACCTGTTTGAACAACTGGAACAAATTTTAAACAATTAAATTTTCCTTTTCGAATATGAATTTGTTCATCTCCTACATATTTTACTTTCAAATTGTAAATTTCATCGTCCATAAAACATTTGAATTCAAAAGTGTCATTTTTCTTTAAATTTTTAAAGTTCAGAGTTCGTGCGTAATAAAAAGAAGAAATCATATCTTGAATTGCTAAAGGTGTTTTAAATTCCTTACCATCACCATTATCTACTTTCAATTTATCTTGTTTAAAAGCATAATCTTGATTGATTTTATAACCCCCTTCATCCACACGTCGAACAAAATACCATGGAAAAATTCCTTTTTTATCAATGTAGCTTTCGTATTTGTCTACAACCTTAAAAAAGGCATTAAATCCACCTAAAGTTCTTCCTGTTCCTCCAACTTGAAGTAATTCTCTATCTCCGCCTTTTTTTGATGTCGATTTCACTTCTAAAACGGCTTCACCTGCATCCATAAATCCATAGGTAATTCTATATCTCAACTTCTCTCCTACTTGGAATGCTTTATTAGAAACTGTAGGTAAAGAAACCGTGTCACCACTTGTTAAGGCTACAAATACTCCAATAAATCCGAAAAAATAAACAACCCTTTTCATAACTCAATAATTTTAGTTATTTAACCTATTTCAAACTGTATGCCAAAAATTTAGATTAAGTATTCTTAAACTATTAAAACAAAAAAAAGGAGAAAATATTTTCTCCTTTCTAAAATAAATTTAAAAATTTCTAGAATTTCCAATCATAACTGTCAAGTTCAGAAACGCAAGCTACTAACAAATCAATACTTCCTTGAATATCGTCTTTATTAGCCATTTCAATAACTTGATGTAAATGTCTTGTTGGAATTGAAACTGCACCGGCAATTGATCCACCTTCTACCATTCGTTGAATCCCAGCTGTATCTGTTCCTCCTGCAGTTAAAATTTCAGATTGCCATTTGATATTATGTTTCGTTGCTGTTTTTTTCATAAAATCAACCATTCTGTAATCACAAATTGTTGATGCATCCATAATTTTTATGGCTGTTCCTTCTCCTAATTTTGTGATCATCTCATGAGCAGCAGCACCTGGTAAATCAAATGCAATTGTAGTGTCTAATCCAAAACCGAAATCTGGTTTAATTCTTAATGCTGAAACATTCGCTCCACGAATCCCTACTTCCTCTTGAACTGTGAAAACACCATAAAGATCATAAGGAACTTCTTTTCCTTTCAATTGTTTTAATGTCTCTATTAAAATGAAAACTGCTAAACGATTGTCCAAAGACTTTCCATTCACACAATTTCCCATCTCGATAAACTCTCGTTCTCTAGTGATTGGATTTCCTATTTCAATTAATTCTTTTACCTCCTCAACTGCTAAACCGGTATCAATAAAATAATCTGAAAGATTTGCTACCTTATTTCGTTCATCAGGTGTCATCACGTGAATTGGTTTTGATGCCATCACTCCAATCACATCTTCTTTTCCATGAATAATTACCCGTTGAGCTGTTAATGTTTTTGGATCAAATCCACCTAAAGTATGAAAACGAATAAATCCTTTATCATCAATATGTGTAACGATGAAACCTATTTCATCCATATGCGCCCCAATCATTACTTTTTTGTCTGATTTTCCTTTTTTAATCGCGTAAACATTACCCATATTATCTACTTGAACTTCATCTACTAAATCTTTGATTTCTTCAAGTACAACTTCTCTAATACGTTGTTCAAATCCAGATACACCTGGTGTTGTGCAAATTTTTGATAAAAGTTTAGTATTAATAGCCATATAATTTAGAATTTTTGAAATTGGTTTTTCTCTGTACAATAAATTTGATGAAGCATTTATTCTAAATCATCAACATCTAATTTATCTCCTCTTAATATTCGATAACGTTTTCGTGCATCGACAACATGTAAACTTCCTTTATAATCGAATAGAATTTTTTTATAATATTCTGCTGCTTTTTCTATATCATTCAAATGATTTTCATACAAATCTCCAAGCATAAACAATGCATCATCCGCTAAAATATCTTCAGAATAATACTTTAATAATTCTTCCAAATAAGGAACCGATTCCTGCCATTTTCCTTGTGATTCCATTGCTTTTGCTTTTTTCAAAAGAATATCATCACTCAAACTATGGTAAGCAAACTTTTTGGTGATACTGTCAAACAAAGAGAATCCTTCTTGAAACTTATGCTGTTCAACTAATAAATCCCCGTTTGCAAAAAATTGCATGGCTTCATAATTACTATCTAATCCGTAATTTTCAGTAATCAAAAGCGATAAATCCATCGCATCATTTGCAATTAATTTGGTTGTTGACTCTTTTAAAATACTTAATTGTGATTGTGCAAAATCAAACTCTCCATCGTAATAAAAAATACGTGCATTTTTAAACTTTGCTTCATGTCCAATCGGCTCAAATTTAAAATCTTTATCAATTTGCATGTAGTATAAAGATGCATCCCAAATCTCTCCTTTTAAAACTAAAATATCAGCCAATTCCATTTTGATTTCAGCACGCATCATATCTGTCAATGATGGAAACGTCAACGCTTCTTCTAATTGAACAATTGCGCTATCCACTTGATTCCCATAATACGCTTCAATGTGACTCAATTCGATAATCAATGGAATACTAAACTTTTTTCTTCCTGGTTTTGATAAGGCTGTTTTATATTCTTGAATTGTATTTGCAATTTCTTCTGCAGAATAATTACGATTTGTCGTCACTTCTTGATATCTACTATTCAAGATAGAACCTTCAGCTTCATAAAAAAACATATTTTCAGGTCCATATTGCATAACGTATTTAAATGCATTTCTTCCAGCTTCAAATTCTTTGTTTTCGATGCAAATTGTCCCTAATTCATAAACCATTCTACCTTCACCTCTAATACGTTTGTCTAAGGCTTGTGCCTGAACAATTGCCGCTTTAAAGTTTTTCTTTTGAATAAAAAGCCAAGTTAAAAGCTCCGAATAGATTATATCATCTGGATGCTTTTGAATTTTTTCAAGTAATTTTTGTTTTAAAATATCATACTCTGGAGAAATATCTTTTGTGAAATCGATTTGTTTAGTCAAGATAGATTCTACATTTTCTAGATAATTAGATTGAATTTGAAGTAAATCCAAATATTCATCAACCATCTTCGTGTAATTGTTTTGTAGAAAATACAATTCACCAAATTGAACATTTAAAGGATAACTGTCTTTAAAAACCTTACGTCCTTTCTCCAATGCTTTTAAAGCATAATCCAATTTATTCTTTTGCTTCAAGGCATCATAAACCGAAATCACCATCATGGGATTGGTTTTTATATCATCTATTAAGTCTTCATAAATTTTATCAGCTTTTTGATTCTCTTCAGTTTGCTCATAAAATTCAGCCAACAATACTACTAATTCAATGTTTTCAGGTTGAGAAGATATTTGTTTTTTAAGCAGTTTTTCAGCTTCTTTTTGATGATTAGTCTTTAACAAACATTCATAATAGCGATTAAAATTGAATCCATTTTGATCTTTCCCAAATATTTTCTCGTAATAACCTAGCGCTTTATCGAATTCACCATTTCCATAATAATATTGAGCCAATTGCTGATCTGTTTCACCTTGAGAATAGCTCAAGAAAGAAATAAACAAACTAACGACCAATACTAGATTCTTCATATTATTAATCCTGTGAAATTGAATTTGCAAATTGTTCTAAATCAATTTTGTATTTTTCATAAACGGAGATTGCCTCTTGTCTTTTATTCGTGTAAGTTAACAATAGATTTTTTAAGTCATTTACTTTTTTGATTTCGACTTCTACATTTTTAGAATAATTAACTCTTTCTCCATTACTACTTGTAATATCACTTTCTAAATTATGTAAAACCTTCAATTCATTTATAAAATCTAAGTGCAACTTTTCATTCATCTCTTTTAACGGACGAAATGAAAACCTTATTGTTTTTAATTCATCTAATTTTTTTCCAAGATCCAAATTAATGGTATCTGTTGATTTTAAATTCAACTGAATTCTTTCTTCTTTTTGAGCGAAGTCATAACTGATTTCTTCAATTTTATCAATTGGGTATTCTTCTAAAACAATAGAAAGGCTATCTATCGTTTTAGTCATTTTTTTAATTGAATCAAGTTGTCCCGATTTCCCAAAATCGGAACAAGAATAAAGCACTAAAAAGAGACTAAAATAAATATATTTTAACATTGAATAAAAATAGTGATTTGATTTTTAATAAAAAAGAAAACCGCTCTATTAAAGCGGTTTCTAATATTAATTGATAATGTCGAATCCTGTATATTTTCTTAATGCTTCAGGAACAATTACTCCTTCTGGAGTTTGATGGTTTTCTAACAATGAAGCAACAATTCTTGGTAATGCCAAAGCACTTCCATTCAATGTATGACACAATTGCGTTTTCTTATCAGCTGTTTTAAATCTTAATTTCAAACGTGTAGATTGAAAGGTATCAAAACGAGAAACCGAACTTACTTCTAACCATTTTTCTTGAGCTGCTGAATATACTTCAAAATCATATGTCATAGCAGATGCAAAACCAGTATCTCCTCCACATAATCTTAAAATTCTATAGTGAAGACCTAATTTTTCTAATAAACCTTTCACGTGATCAATCATTTCTTCCAATGCTTTCTCAGAATTTGAAGGATGCTCGATACGAACGATTTCTACTTTATCAAATTGATGTAAACGATTTAATCCACGAACATCTTTTCCATAAGA
Source organism: Candidatus Kuenenia stuttgartensis (assembly GCA_943326025.2). Lineage (GTDB taxonomy): Bacteria > Bacteroidota > Bacteroidia > Flavobacteriales_D > Crocinitomicaceae > CAIUKX01. Next base: position 10,690 of record CALPRR020000048.1, read on the forward strand.
ACCTGCTTCTCTTCTAAAACAAGGCGTATAACCTGTCATTTTAATAGAGAAATCTTCAGATGGCAAAATCACATCTCTGTAAATATTTGTCAAAGGAACTTCAGCTGTAGGAATTAGATATAAATCATCTTCATTCACATAATACATTTGACCTTCTTTATCCGGAAGTTGACCTGTACCATATCCACTTGCTTCATTTACAACTAAAGGTGGAATAAATTCTTCGTATCCTGCTTTTTCAGCCTCTTCTAAAAAGAAAGCGATTAATGCTCTTTGTAATTTCGCTCCTTTTCCTTTGTAAATTGGAAAACCAGCACCAGTTATTTTAACACCTAATTCAAAATCAATCAAATCGTATTTTTTAGCTAAATCCCAATGTGGAACTGCTTCAAAATCATAAATTCTTTTTGATCCAACTTCTAAAACCGTAATGTTGTCCAATTCATTTTTACCTGCTGGTACTAATTCATTTGGAACATTCGGTAATTGATATAATAATTGCGTCATTTCAGCATCTAAACCATCAACTTTCGTTTTTAAAGTCGATTCTTTTTCTTTTAGATCAGCTGTTTTTGACTTTGCTGCATTTGCTTCTTCTTGTTTACCTTGTTTGAATAAATCACCAATCTCTTTTGCGATTTGATTCAATTCTGCCGAAACACCTTCTAATTCAGCTTTTGAAAGTCTCCATTCTTGGTCTACTTCCAATAATTTAGTAATTGTTGCTGCTGCATCAATATTTCTTTTTTTTAAGCCTTCTAAGACAGCTTCTTTTTCGTTACGAATACGTTGTAATTCGAGCATGATAAAAAGTATTTTTGGGAACTAAGTTAATTATTATCTTGTTATATCTTTCAAAATTTAAAGCAAAAAAAAAGCGAGTCAACCTTATTGGGACTCGCTTTTAAATTTTATAATGCAATCAATTATGCTTCAGCTGTCTCAAATGGAACTACTGATACAAACGAACGATTATCTTTTTTCTTACGGAATTCTACTAAACCATCAGTTAAAGCAAATAATGTGTGATCTTTACCGATCCCAACATTAGCTCCTGGGTGATGACTTGTACCTCTTTGACGAACGATAATGTTACCTGCAATAGCAGCTTGTCCACCAAAAATTTTAACACCTAATCGTTTGCTTTCAGACTCACGACCATTTTTCGAACTACCGACTCCTTTTTTATGTGCCATTGTTTTTCAATTTACCTTCTGATAATAAATTAGCAGAAGAAGTTCAATATTAAGCTTTAATGTCAGTAATAGTTATCGTAGTAAAACTTTGACGATGACCATTTCTTTTCTTGTAACCTTTACGTCTCTTTTTACGGAAAACGATTACTTTATCACCTTTAACGTGATCATTTACTTCTGCAGAAACCGAAGCTCCTGATATAGCTGGGGCGCCAACATTGATTTTACCACCATTGTCTACTAAAAGAACTCTATCGAAAGAAACTTTCGCTCCGATTTCTTCTTTTAAACGGTGTACAAAAATCTTTTGATCTTTTTGCACTTTGAACTGCTGCCCTGCTATCTCTACAATTGCGTACATATAGCTTGTTTTAAATTATTTATTTTTTCCTATAATAAGGATGACAAAGATAGGAATTAATTTTATACTACAAAATGTTATGAACAATTATTTATTGAATTCTTTAAAAAAGAAAATGCCTGCAAATTTCTACAAGCATTTAATATTCAATAATTAAAATTATTTCAATGCAGCTAAAATCTCGTTTACCAAGTTTTCATTTACATTACCATATTTTGCATCGTAATCTTCTGATGAACGTTTTATTACTTCAAACGCTTCTTCTTTACCATAAACGTGAGTTACTTCAACATTTTTTGCGCCACCGTCTAAATCTTTATAAGTTAAAAAGAAATGTCTTACTCTATCAATTACCATTTTAGGCATTTCAGAAATATCATTAATATCTCCGTAAGCTTGATCTCCTTTTAAAACAGCAATAATTTTATCATCAGCTTCTCCTCCATCGATCATTCTCAAACCACCGATCACTTTTGCTTCACATAAAATATTTCCGTGTAAAAAACCTCTTTCGCTTAAAACACAGATATCTAATGGATCATTGTCTCCTTCGATATCAGTTCTTCCTGTTTTCTCATTACAGAATTCAGCAACTTTTTTATCGCAAAGAGTTTTAGGAACAAAACCGTATAAGCATGGCATATTGTTAGACAATTTTTGAGGTCTGTCCACCATTATATGTCCTGAAGGTTTATCTATTTCATATTTAATTGTATCAGCAGGAATAATTTCAATGTACGCATTTAAAATTGCTGGACTTTTTTCTCCAATTTCAATACCATGCCAAGGATGAGATACAAAACGTTTTGCCATTGCATCTACTATTTTCTCTACTGATTCTTTCATTTTTATGTTTTTAAAAAATTATTATTCTTTCTTTGGTCTGCAAAAGTATTATTTTTTATAGAAATTATGTATTCAAACAGAGAATTTGAACCAAAGAAAAATTCAATTCAGTTACTAAAAGGATTTAAATTGAGAATTAGTAATTAAATTTGAAATAAAAATTATTAGAATATGGCTATTTTAAGTATCCCTTCAACTGGAGTTCAAATAACAGAGGCTGCAGAAATAAAATCTTTTTTGAATAAAAGAGGAGTCTATTTTGATCAATGGACATGTGATGTTGTTTTTGAAGATACAGCAACACAAGATGAAATCTTGAAGGCTTATGAAAAAGATCTAAAATCATTCATGCAACATGGAGGTTATCTAGATGCTGATGTAATTTCAATAAATAAGTTGACTGAGAATTATGATGCAATCAGAGCAAAATTCTTAGCAGAACACACTCACTCTGAAGATGAAATTCGTTTTTTTGTGGATGGTAAAGGAATTTTCTGGTTTAATTTAGAAAATGAAGATCCTATTTTTAATTTATTATGTGAAAAAGGTGATTTGA
>CALPRR020000049.1 GCA_943326025.2 Candidatus Kuenenia stuttgartensis
ATGATTTCAATAATAACATCGATTACCGTTTTTCCTTCCGTTTCCGTGAGTTAAAACAACAAAAATCGGATGAAGAATTTGGAGAAGTTGTTGATGACGGAACGGGTGTGAAATTATTCGTACGTATGTTCGGAAACATGGACAATCCAACCGTTCAGTGGGATGAATCAGCAAAAAAACAACAAGCAAAAGAGAACCGCGAAGCTGCTAAACAAGATGCAAAATCGATCTTAAAATCGGAGTTTGGTTTATTTAAAAACGACACAACCGTAAAAAACTTCAAGGCAATTGAAAATCCAAAAGAAGAATTAAAAATCGAATTCGGACCAGAAAAACCGGAAACTCAGAAACAAAAAGAGCCGAAAAAAGATTCCAAAATCAACAAGACGCTTAATAAGTGGAAACAAGAAGCAGGAAAAGAGAAAAAAGAAGAGTTTGAAGATTTTAATTAAAAGATTAACTTTAAATAATTAACATTAGCTTTTACATCTTGAATTAAATTAAAAATGTTTCAAAAAAAACATTCTAGTTATCTACTATATGGTTTTCAAAAAAATCTTATACTATTTATTATATGGCTAAGCATAGCCTTTCATTTTATTAAAATTTATAAAAATCCATTTTTATTTATTCGAATTAGAAAGCAAATTTTAAAATTAAAACAATTATACACAGCAAATTATGGCATAACTAAATTGGCTTTTGTAGACGGAAAATATTATTTCAATTCAAATATGAATGGATGGCCTTCAAAATCTTTTTATAGACCTCTAGAAATAGAGGTTAAAAAATGCTTTAACCAAAAAATTACAAATCTTGAAAATTTAAAAATAATTCAAATAGCATTAACCAAAAAGTGTCCTTTAAATTGTGAACATTGTTTTGAAGGACATGAATTAAATAAAAAAGATACTTTAACTTTAAATGATCATAAACTGATTATTGAAAAAATACAAAAAGCAGGAATTTCAGTTATACAATATGGAGGTGGTGAACCAATGACTCACGTAGATGATTTAATAGAAATATTAAAATCAGCATCAAACATAAGTGATTTTTACGTTTATACTTCAGGTTTTAATTGCAATATCAAAAATCTTGAAAAACTTAAATCACATGGTTTAACAGGTATTTCTATAGGCATTGATCATTTCCTTCCTGAAAAGCACAATTCTTTTCGAAGAAACGATAAAGCGTTTCAATGGGCTATAGATGCTGCTAAAAATGCACAAGAATTAAAACTTGTGTTAACCTTTACTATTTGCGTTACAAAAGAATTTTGCACAGAAGAAAATCTAATGAAATATCTTGAATTTGCAAAAGAAAACAGAGCTTCTTTTATTCAATTATTAGAGCCAAGGGCAGTTGGAAATTATGAAAATAAAGATGTCAACCTTTCAAATAATCAAATTAAAATATTAGAAAATTTCTTTTTAAAATCAAATTCAGAATCTAAATTTAAAGATTACCCAATTGTTTTATACACTGGTTATCATCAAAGAAAAAAAGGATGTTTAGGAGCTGGAGAAAATTATATCTATATTGATACAGATGGTTATATGAGCTCTTGTCCATTTTGTAAAAACTTAAAAACACACATTCTTGATGAATCACACGATAACTCAATTTTATCATTGAAATCGGAAGGATGTGCTTTACCAAAAATTAATAATTGAATCTATGAAAATATTTAAACCATATCAAATTCGAGTAATTTCATCCTTATTAATGATTTCAATTCTTTTTTCAAGTTGTCGAATGTATCATATAAAATCTAGAACTATACTTCATAATAATGCAGAACAAATAATAAAAAATAAAATTTTCCCTCATATTTTAATTCATAGTGGAAATGTTTATTGGGAATTGAAAAATATACAAATCAAAGATGATTTTTTGACAGGCGATTTAATAGCAGTTGATGAGAGAGTAGATTTTTATTATAAATACGCTTTAATTAAATCAAACTATAAAGTCACAAAATCAGAAACTTATTACAATAATCAATTACACTTCTATTTAGATTCTTTTGAATATGACGGTCAAAAAGCTATAATAAATTACACACAGATAAAAGAAATAAAAGTGCTTGATAAAAATACTGGATTATCAACAATTTTAAACTTGGGAATTACAGGAGCTACAGTAACCGCTGCTTTTTTTACATTTTTAGTTATCGCTTGTAATTGCCCTCATAATTATATATATGATGGAGAAAAATATATATTCAACAACACTTTATTTACTGGAGCTACAGCTCCAAATTTAGAGCGCGACGATTTTAAACCTTTACCTGATTACAAACCTGATAACTCAAATTATAACATTTTAATAAAAAATGAAGAAAATGAAATTCAATACACTAATTTATTAGAAATAATTCAGGTCAATCATTCAAAAAATAGTGAAGTTGCTTTAGATCAAAAAGGAAATGTTTACACTTTAAATAAAAGGGAAAAACCAATAAAAGTTTTAGATGATTTTGGAAACAATCTTTCTTATAAATTAAATGAAATTAATGATGAAACCTTTTCATTTGATCAAATAGGAAAAGATAATTTTAGTCATGTATACGCAACATTTAAAGTAAATGAGTCAAATGAATTTGGGAAAATTATAATTCGAGCTAAAAATAGCGATTGGGGCGGATTGGTATATCATTCATTTGTTGATCTATTAGGCAAAAATTATAATAAATGGGTTAAACACAATATGAAAAGAACCCCTGAAAAAGCACATGAAGATATCGTAAAATCAGGAATCCCATTAATTATTGATATTAAGCAAAATGGCCAATGGCAAACGATTGAAACAATTGATTTAATTGGTGAAGTTAATTTTAATGAAATAATTATTCCTGTTTCAAAAAAATTCTGTTCAGATTCAACTTTAGAGATAAGAATTACTTCAGGATATAAATTTTGGGAATTAGATGCTTTACAAATGGATTTCTCGACACCAGAGTCAATTAATATTCAAAAATTACAACCAAAAAGTGCTTTAGGCACAGATGATTTTACTGATGATCTTTTAAGGAACGACAAACAATATATGAAACATTCAATTATTGGAGATTCTGCATTGATCAAATTTGAAAATCTATCAACTTCTTCAGAAAATAGGACTTTATTCCTTCATAGTAAAGGCTTTTACACTTCTAAAGAAATTCATGAAGGATCGACAAATTGGAAAGCTATAATGGCTATGATTCAAAATGGAGGATTTTCTCTTTTTTCAAAAGAATTGTATGAATCATACAAAAACGTAACCTTTTCAGGAAATTAATTAACGTACTTTAAACAAATAAATATGAGAGCTTATTTTCTTATAATTACATTATTATTGATTATCAATAACATGTTTGCTCAAGATACGCTGTATTTTGAAAACGGTGACTATAAAGTTGTTGAACTTATTTCAATTAATGAAAACGACAGATTAATTTATTATAAATCTGAAGGAAAAATAGAAGTTAGATCAATAAATTCTTTAAAATCATATTCAAATCATACAAAACTTGAAAATAATAACTCTCAACTTAAATATAGTACAAATGAACCTTATCGTAGTAATAAAAATAGCTTCAAATATTCGCTAAAAGACCCAAGTAAATATGCTTATAATAAAATATCATTTGGCATCAATTTATTATCACCCTTATTTTTTAACGAAAAGCCATTTAGAAGAGTCATTTCTTCAAATTACAATCAAAGTATATTTTTTCAATACAATTTTAACAACCATATTGGTGTTCGTTTACCATTAAGAATTGGCTTTGGCCCCAAAATCTCAACAAATTATTATTATTATTATAATTGGAAACCAAATCTCATATTCGAATATGGTGGGGAAATTTGTTTTATGAAAGATGATAATCAAAAAGTTACATCTTACTTTTTACCAGGAATATATTTTGGAAAATATAATATAAATTATTTTGATTATTCACTTATGAAAGATTTAACTGTTCAATCATCATATTTTCGAATTGCAATTAATAAGGGTTTTCAATTCAATTTTTCAAAATATTTTCAATTCAATACTGAAATGGGCATAAATTACATGAATAGAAATATTTACAAGTTTAGTTTTCAATTATCACTGAACCTAGTTTATAGACTAGGAGGAAAATTAAGACCTTAAAACAAATTGATAATTTGTACTTAAAATCAAATATTTATAATTTTCAAATATTTCCAATCGTTTTAAAGCTTTTACCAATATTCTCTATCACATCAGAAATCAACATGCTTTCATGACTTTGAGAATCTTGTGTTAAATCAGCAGCTAATCCATGAAGAAAAACAGCTAATTGAGCGGCTTCATTTGGAAGATAACCTTGCGCTAAAAAGGAGAGAATCATTCCTGTTAAAGCATCACCTGAACCGCCTTTTGATAAACCTGAATTTCCATTTGTATTCACAATTACTTCTTCTTTAGAAATAATATGCGTTTGACTTCCTTTTAAAACAATAATGATATTTAAATCATTTGCTTTTTTCTTAGCAATTGCAATTCTTTCTTCGGTGTTTTCACATTGTCCAAATAAGCGATCAAATTCTTTTGGATGAGGCGTTAAGATGGTATTTTCATTCAATTGATGAAACAAATCGGTATGTTCAGCTAGAATGTTAAGTCCATCGGCATCAATTAGAGTTGGTCGATTTTTAGAAGATAAAACATGCTTCAACCAATAATTTATCGAAAGTTGACTTTTTCCAATTCCAGGTCCAATGGCTAATGCGCTATAATTGATCTGTTCAATTTTAGAATCTTCACGAAATGAAAGCATAGCTTCGGGAATTCCAACTTGAACAATCAATCTTTCATCTTTCGGAACATTTACTGTTAAAAGACCAATTCCAGATCGTAAACAAGCTTTTGCTGAAATAATTGCAGCTCCCATCTTTCCAATTTCCCCTGCAATTAATAATCCATGTCCATAATTTCCTTTATGACTATCTGATTTTCTAACTTTTAGAATACCTTGAATGATTTCTTTTGTTAACGCTTTCATTTGTTGAATATACATCTTAAATTTAATCAAAATACATAAACAAAAAAACTTGGATTATTTCTAACCCAAGTCTCTTTTTCACACTAACTATTTCTTAAAAATTAAACGATAAACCAAAAACAAATGGATGAATTTCGTCGGTCATTTTAGTGTCAAAAACTGGAAGTAGACTATATGAAGCAAAAACTCCCCAATCTTCATAACCAATCCTTACAGCTGCATCTAATTTGAAAGGATTTAATCCATATGTTCCTTTATTTACAAATTCAAATTCTTTTCCAGTTCCAATCTCTTTTCCAATCTGTTTTATTCTTGAAGTCATTCGAACACCTCCAACAACCCCAGCAGCTAAATAAAAATTATGATTATCATCTGCGCTTGAGCAAAACTCTAACATTAAAGGAACTTGAAAATAGGCAGCTATCAATTTATTTTTGGAATAATTCACAACTGTGTCTGAAATTGCAAACAAACTATCTTTAGTTGACTGTAAGATGTAATTATTTTTAAATCCTATTTGTGTAAATCCAAATCCCAAACCTGTTGTTATACCAACATAATTTTTATAAATGCTAAATTTATGTTCTAATAAATTTAAATTAAAATTGATTGATTTTGCTGGATCGTTTTGCCAATAGTCATGAGCACCAAAATTAGTTGTGTTTTGATTATTCAATAACATATTGAAACCTAAATCTAAACCTGCCCAATGCGCTTCATTATATTCCTGTTCTTCTTCTGAAGGGCTAGCATCCAAGGTGTCGATTGGTTCTTCTGAATCTTCTATATCCGAACTTTTATTTTCATGATTTACAAAAATGATTTCTGTTTTACCAATATTCATTCTTGTTGTATCAGGCTCAGTTGATTTTTCATTTTCTTGTCCATGACTCAATAACCACGCAAAGAAAAATATAGGTATTAATAGTATCTTTTTCATTTTCTTTATTTTTAAACTATTTAAATTTTTGAATTCGAATTGCTCATTTAATGGTAAGACAAGCAACTCTAGAAAAAGTTACAATTGAATCAAAAAAAATCCCTCAGAAATTCTGAAGGATTTTAATCTATTGTTTTTCAATTTTTTAATTACAAAATTCTTCGTAAGCTTCTTGTAAATTTTCTGCGATCATTTGAGCAGTTCCACCTTCGATGTGGTGTCTTTCTAAGAAATGAACCAATTTCCCATCTTTAAATAATGCAATAGAAGGAGAAGATGGAGGGTATGGTAAGAAATATTTTCTAGCTTGAGCAACTGCTTCACCATCAACACCTGCAAAAACAGTTGTTAAATTTGAAGGCTTTTTATCACCAGCTAAAGATAATTTTACACCTGGACGCATATTTCCTGCAGCACATCCACAAACAGAATTTACAACCACTAATAAAGTTCCTTTAGAATCTTTAATAGAATTGTCTACTTCTTCTGGTGTAACTAATTGTTGAAATCCTGCATTTACAAGATCTTCTTTCATTGGTTTTACTAACTCTGGAGGATACATATTTTTTGAATTTTAAATTTTGAATTTTAAATTTTGAATTATAAATTTTGAATTTAGATTATCTAAAACCTTAATTCAATTACAAAATTAATAATAAATTGGTTTAATTTCTACTTATTTAGAATGATTATAAAAAGAAAATAATGTTGGCTTCGACTCCGCTCAGCCAGCATTATTTTTTTTGGAAACAAAAAAATATTAGTATTGAATAATTATATAATCAAAAGCTTTCATGAACAAAGTCATATTGCTGATCGAAGTCGGGTTAGCTGACCAGAGTCGGGTTGGCTGAGCGGAGTCGAAGCCAACCATTTATCCAACAAAAACTCTAACTCGTACATTTCAATAGTTGATTTACCATTTTTTAATAATAAGTTTGCATTTGATTCGTTTAATTTGAATCGGATTTATCATCTAAAATTAAAATACGAGCAAAAAAAATGACAAAAAAGATATTTTTTATACTACTATTCTCATTTAAATTTTTGACAATTTCGTTTGGACAAAATTTAGTAAGTGGAATTGTATCTGATGAGAAAAATATGCCTATTCCTTTTGCTCAAATTTATTCTAAAAACAATTCTGATTTAAGAACAGTTGCTGATGTAAACGGTTACTATGAAATGCGTTTATTTTTAGGCGAATACTTCCTTGTCTTTTCAGCTACTGGATATGAAGATCGTGAAAGTTATATTTCTATAAACAATAATGATATAAAAAAAAACATACAACTTTTCCCTTCTAAAATTCAAAGTTTGGAGGATGTTGACATTGTTGCAAAAAAAACAAATCCTGGTAGAGAAATCATGCTTAAAGTAGTTGCAAAACGAGATAGTATTAATCCATGGAATTATCCCCATTCATGTGAAGTTTATATAAAAGCTACTGAGAAAATTGATTATAAGGTAAATGAGAAAAAAGTAAAAAAGGATGGTAAAAAAGACGCTGAGAAAAAAGACGAATTGAATCAAAATGATCCAAATGATATAAATCCTGATCCATTCGATGAAAAGAAAAAAGCAGAAAACGCACTGTTAAATGGAATGAATCTAATAGAAGTTCAGTTAACCCGAAATTATGCTCCAATCAATCAAGTAAAAGAAATTAGAAATGCATTCGAAGCTAGAGGAAACACGCAAGATCTCTATTATACAACAACAGTAAAATCAAACTTTAATTTCTTTGAAAATTTATTGCATCTAAATGACTTGCATCAATCACCTGTTAGCTCTCCAATTTCTGGCCCAGGAATTCTATCCTATAAATACAGATTAGTTGAACAATACGAAGAAAACGGTCGAAAAATTCATAAAATAAAAATTATTCCTCGAAACTCTGCAACAACTACTTTAGAAGGTTATATCTGGGTAATTGATTCTGTTTGGTTGGTTCAAAAATTGGAATTGACAATGGCAAAAGGTAATTTATTAATCTATGATTACTTTAAAATTCAACAAGAATTTGATACATCAGGTGACTCATTATGTGTTTTAAATACCCAAACGTTAACCTATGGTATCAAAAACAAGAATAAAAATTCAACTTTAAACAATACTGCTTCTTTTTCAAAATATAATTTTAAACCTAAATTTTCTGCAAAGTTCTTTAATAACGAATTATCTGTAACTGAAGATGAAGCTTATGAAAAAGACACAGCTTTTTGGAACAAAACAAGAAACATTACTTTAACGGAGGAAGAAAAAAGATTCATTATTGTAAAAGACAGTATTTACGATTATCAAAATCGAAAAGAATACCTAGATTCAATTGATAATATATTTAATAAGATCACTCCTTTAAAAATTCTTTGGTTTGGAGTAGATCATCGAAATAGAGATAAAAAAACACAATGGACAATCAATTCAATTGCAGGATTAATTCGCCCGATTTATATCGCTGGACCTAGAATAAGCCCAGGATTTTACTTCTTTAAAAAATGGAAAGATCAACGAAGCATCGATTTATATACAGAGGCATCCTATGGATTCTTAAATAAAGATATTAAAGGTTCTATATATGCGTCTCATCTTTATTCACCTTTTCATTTTGGAAGTTTTGGAGTTAATTTTTCCAATGATTTCGGTGTAATTGTCGGTTATGATGCGGTGACCCAAGTTTACAAACGAAATAATTTTATTGAGAAATCAGAATTAACTCTTTTTCATTCACGTGAATTAATCAATGGTTTGTATTTAACAACAAATGCCTTTTATTCAGAAAGAAGAAATATCAATGGTTACAAATTTGTTACAGCCTTTGATAAAGTACTTCCAAACAATGAACCATCAAATTTTGCTACATACCAAGCACTTTTAGGCGAAATCAATATACGTTACACACCTGGACAGAAATACATGAAAGAAAGCAAACGGAAAGTTGTATTGGGTTCTAAATGGCCAACATTTTATATAAATTATGAAAGAGGAATACCTAAGCTATTCGGAAGTGATGTCGATCATGAATACGGATTAATCGGTATGACGCAAAATTTCAAAATTGGAACATTAGGAACAACAAGTTATCATTTTAAAACAGGTAAATTTTTAAGCTCAAAAGCATTATATGAAGCTGATTATAAATACAATCGTAGAAGTGATCCTTTTATCTTTTCAAATCCATTGTATTCATTTCAAGCATTATCCAAATCATTACCTTCCAAGAAAATATTCTATGAATTACATTTCATCCATCATGATAATAGTGCAATAATTAATAAAATCCCTTTCATGAAAAAAACCAGAATTGGATTGGTTTTTGGGGGTGGCGCACTGTATGTGCAAGAATTGAATTGGCAGCACTATGAGATTTTAGCTGGTTTAGAAAGAAATTTTAGATTATCTAGACAAATACTTCGATTAGGAATTTATGGTGTTGCAGCAGATGGAAACAATATCAATCCAACAACAGCTTGGAAAGTTTCTTTTTCATTTATCAATACACGAACAATGAAATGGAATTTTTGAGTCATAAAAAAAGGACTACCAAATGATAGTCCTTTGAATTTTCTATTTATAGATATTATTTTAAATTCGTCAAATGGAAAAATGCTTGACCTTCAATAACTTTACCATCAAGTCCAGTAATTTTATATAAAATAAAGTATACTCCATCAGTAGCTGAATCTCCTGATTTTGTTTTACCATTCCATTTTTCATTCAATTGAGATAGAGCAATCATTTCTTCTCCCCAACGGTTAATTATAATGGCTTCAAAAGCTGCTCCGTTTTCAACGCTAATGAAATAATCATCATTTGCACCATCACCATTTGGAGAAAATATATTTGGAATATTATATATTATAGGTAAATAAGGTGTAACATTTATAGTTTTCGTCCACGTTTGATCAGGGCAAACTCCATTTGAAGCTGTCAATATAATTGTATAAGTTCCAATTGAAGAATAGGATGAAGAAACATTTCCTGCAGAATTACTAGTTGATCCATTTCCAAAATCCCAATCAAATGATGTAGCATTTGTAGTTGAATTTACAAAATTTGCAACAACCGTTGGATTACCATCCTGTGCGTCAGTTGAAACATTTATTTGTATTGGAGCCACAACTGATATCATCATTGAAGTATCAGCCGCACATTGACCACTATTAGCAACAAAATTATAAGTTACATTTCCAACTGTATTTGTCGAAATTTGAGTTGGAGTCCATACTCCTGAAATTCCATTAGTTGAAGTCAGACTTAAAGTTGGTACAGCATCATTTTGACACAATGGTGAAATCGCCGTAAAAATTGGTAGAGTCTTATCAAGAACAACAACTGAAACTTGAGCTGTAGTAGCGCATTGTCCAGTTGAAGGAGTAAATAAATAATTTGTAGTACCTACAGTCGATGTTGAAATATTCGCTGGATTCCATGTGCCTGGAATACTATTATTTGAAGAAGAAGGTAATGATGGAGCTGTTGACCCAATACATAAACTACTGATAGATGAAAAAGTTGGGGTAATCGGATTAGTTATAGTAACATCAACTTTAACTCTAGCACTCATACAACTACCACTACCTGATGACACCCAATAAGAAGTTGGTACTGTTAAAGTAGGTGTTGTAAAAGTTGCTTGACTTCCTACTAAGTTTCCTGCAGTAGCAGCATCATACCAATTATATGAAGACCCACCACTAGCTGTTAAAGCAGCTGTTGAACCTGAACAAATTTGAGCATTTGCTGCTGTAGGATTACTTGGTCCTGATACCGTTACAGTTATTGTATTACTTCCTGAACAACCATTACCATTATCCCATGTATAAATTATATTGTGTGTTCCAGTTCCTGCAAGTGATGGATTAAAAACGCCATAACCACTTCCAATAGTTGAAGAACTTCCTAGTTTATAGTTTGAAACACCTGGCCCTGAAAATATCGATGAACCTAGAATTGTATTTGGCGCTAATGTAATAATCATTCCAGATGAAAAGACACCTGAATAGATTGTTGTTCCAGTTGCATGATCCGTAATATTAACTGAACCCGAACCCGAACCTGTTAATCGTATCCTATATTGAAATGAAGGCACACAATAGGTAATTACTTTTTGTTGTCCAGGTATATTTACAAAACCAGTTCCCAAACCTTCTTCAATTTCTATTGCAGAATAAGTAATTGTTCCCGAGCCATCTCCAATTGTAAAACCAGGAGCAATATAATTCCCTGCTACAGCAATCGTATTTGCTTTCAATCCATAATTTGTATTATTAGAACAATTTAAATTTGCTGTACTTGGAGCAGAACCTGTTTGCCAGTTAAAATCTACTGTTCCACATAAAGGAGTCGGGCATGATACAGTAACTGTAATAGTATTGCTTCCTGAACATCCATTTCCATTATTCCATGAATATACAATTGTGTGTGTTCCAACTCCAGCTATTGAAGGATTAAACACACCATAACCACTTCCAACTAATGTGCTACTTCCAAGTTTATAATTTGAAACACCAGGACCTGAAAATGTAGATGTCCCTAAAATTGTATTTGGTGCTAGTGTAATAATCATTCCTGATGAAAAAGTACCTGAATAAAGAGTTGTTCCTGTAGAATGATCAGTAATAGTAACTGAACCAGATCCTGAACCAGTTAATCTTATCCTATATTGAAATGAAGGAACACAATAGGTAATTACTTTTTGTTGCCCAGGAATATTTACAAAACCAGTACCCAAACCTTCTTCTATTTCTATTGCAGAATAAGTAATAGCTCCAGAGCCATCTCCAATTGTAAATCCAGGAGCAATATAATTTCCAGCCGTGGAAATTGTATTTGCTTTTAAGCCATAATTAGTATTATTTGTACAACTTAAATTTGCAGAACTTGGTGCAGAACCTGTTTGCCAATTAAAACCTACAGTTCCGCATGTGTAAGTTGCTGGTGGACACCCTCCTCCTAAGATACCATACACTTCAAATGATAAATTAAATATTCCTTGTTGACCAGCTGAAACTCCACCAACTGATACATAAACTGTATCACCATTTGCAAAAGATGCATACTGACAATCACCGTAAGTTCTAACTGAAGTCAATGTTTGATTTGCAGAAGTAGCAAACACTTCTGTGGAAATATAATCACTTCCAACAGGTGCAATAGAATTTTGAATGTTATCGTAATCAGTACAAGTGTACTTGTCTCTCTGAATTAAAGTAAATCTTTTATTTGAAGAAGTTGTAAGCGTTATTTTTGCTGACTTATAGCCAGTAGGCAAAACAAACTTGTACCAAACATCTGATAAATGATAGTCCGCATTGTAAAAATTACCAGTATTTGCAATTGTTGAAAACGCGGTGGTTGTAGTTGCATTAACATTTGTTTGATTGGTAAGTACTACAGAAGTACCAAGTGTTAAAGTTCCAACATTTGTTGCACTGCATGGCAGGTCATTTGCTGGTTGTGCCCAAGAAAATTGAGAATATATACCAATTAAAAATAAAAGGCATAGTTTATTGATTAAAATTTTTAGCATAATTTTTGTTTTAGCAACACTAATTTAGCTAAAGGGTTTTTTAATGAAAGTTTAAAATGACTTACGGTTTTCTACTTGTTTGTATAGATATTATTTGACGTAAATTGCTGCTAAATTTGATGTGAATGGATAGAGGTTTTTTTAAGCAATGGGGGATTTTATAGATACTTAAAATTGCTTTTTTTCACTTTTGAACACATAGCTCTTCATTTCAAAAAATGAAATGCTAAATTATTCAATAGAAAAAACGTTATTTTTGTTAACGTTACTTTTTCTTTAAACATAAATTTCAACGAAATGAAATATTTCCGATTAATAATTATTTGTTTTTTGACAATAAACTCTTTGAATGCTCAAAGAGATTTAACTCCAACAAAAAGAAAACAAGCATTTGGTGCTAGAGATTTTAGAGAGCTAAAAAATCATGGTTTTCAAGTTTCAATTGGACCAACTTATATGCTTACAAAAAAATCAAATCCGGTATTTCTATCCGATACTTCTATTCGACCTTATAATTATTCTTTCGATCCAAAAGGATTAGTTGGGGTTTTTGCAGAAATTGGCATGGCACATTACCCTGACAAACCTTTAGCAGATGTGAAATTAAAACTATTCGGCCATCGTATTATTAGTTATTACGATTGGGGCTTAGGTTTTAAATATCTTGGTGGAACTGAAAAAACAACGATTCAATATTTCAACAGTGCAGGGAACATTATGAATACTGAAACAGGCGAAGGTCGTTTTTACAATGGATATGCCTATGGAAGATTTACTGCTCATCACAATTTTTATATAAACAAGCAATTTTTTGTGGACAACGGATTTGGAGTTAACTTTGATTATAGAGTCATGGAAGGTAATAAAGGTTACAAGGATGCTGTTTTACCATCTACTCAATATTTTCATAAAGAATTTGTAGCCCAACTCCACTATGA
>CALPRR020000050.1 GCA_943326025.2 Candidatus Kuenenia stuttgartensis
AATTCTTAATAAAAAAAGATTTGTTTTTCCCTCCATTAGGTTGGATTTTAAAAGCGATGGGGGGATTACCTGTAGATCGCAAACAAAAGAATAACATTACTGAATTAGCAGTTAAATTATTTGATGAACACGAAAAATTATATTTAGTTTTTACTCCTGAAGGAACTCGTTCATACAATCCAAAATGGAAAAAAGGTTTTTATTATATCGCAATTAAAGCGCAAGTTCCAATCTACATTGCATACATGGATTATTCAAAAAAGATTGGAGGATTTGAACGTATTTTTGAACCTACAGGAGACGCAGATAAGGACATTGAAGCTATTAAGGTTATTTTATCAAAATACAAAGGTAAGTTTCCAGAAAATGGGATATATTAATTACTTTAAAGCTAACAATTAACAACAATTCAGTATTCAATTTGACTGTGTAAACTCTGTGAATAACTCTTTTTTTAAGGCTGTTTAACGCAATTGAATATTCCTTATTTTTGAGTGGATTTAATTAAAAGAGATAAATTAATACTTTTTAACTTTATATCGTTAAAAGTTTATCAATTATCAAAATAAATAATTGATTACTTTTGCAACACATTATATATTTTATGGAAAGCACTTTACAACAAGAAGCAACTTTAGAGCAAGCAGTAGAATTGGGATTACGCCCAGAAGAATTTGAGATGATTAAAGGGATTTTAGGGAGAACTCCTAATTTCACAGAAACAAGTGTTTATTCAGTAATGTGGTCTGAGCACTGTTCTTACAAAAATTCAATCTATTGGTTGAAACAACTACCAAAAGATGGTCCACACATGTTAGTAAAAGCTGGTGAAGAAAACGCTGGTTTAGTTGACATAGGTGATGGATTAGGTTGTGCTTTCAAAATTGAATCACATAATCACCCAAGTGCATTAGAGCCTTACCAAGGTGCTGCAACTGGAGTTGGTGGAATTAATAGAGATATTTTCACAATGGGAGCTCGTCCTATAGCACAATTAAATTCATTACGTTTTGGTAACATCGAGTTAGACCGTACAAAATGGTTGGTAAAAGGTGTTGTTAAAGGTATTGGTGATTATGGTAATGCTTTCGGTATTCCAATCGTTGGAGGAGAAGTTTTCTTTGATGATTCATATAATACAAATCCTTTGGTAAATGCTTTCTCAGCAGGTATCATAGATTCTAAAAAGATTATTTCAGCAAAAGCAAAAGGTCCAGGTAATCCAGTTTTCATTGTTGGTTCGGCTACAGGTAAAGATGGTATTGCAGGTGCAGCATTTGCTTCAAAAGATATTACAGAAGAATCAGCTTCAGATTTACCATCAGTTCAAGTTGGAGATCCATTCATGGAGAAATTGTTACTTGAGGCTACAATGGAATTATTGAAAACGGATGCTGTTGTAGGTATGCAAGATATGGGTGCAGCAGGTATTACTTGTTCATCAAACGAGATGAGTGCAGGGGGTGGTGTAGGAATGGATATTCATTTGGATAGAGTTCCAACGCGTCAAGAAAACATGTTGCCATACGAAATCCTTTTATCTGAATCACAAGAACGTATGTTAGTGGTTGTGAAAAAAGGTGAAGAAAAAGTAGTTAAAGATATTTTTGATAAATGGGATTTACATGCAGAAGAAATTGGTGTTGTAACTGATTCTACGCAGGTAAGATATTTCATGAATGGTGTTTTAGTAGGTGATGTTCCTGCTGAATCATTAGTTTTAGGTGGTGGTGCTCCTCAATACCAAAGAGAATACAAAGAACCAGCCTACTACCAAGAATACAAAAAATTCTCAATTGATTCAATTGAACAACCAGAAGATTTAAAAGAAGTTGCTTACTTCTTATTGCAACATCCAAACATCGCTTCAAAAAGATGGGTTTATGAGCAATATGATTCAATGGTTGGTACAAAAAATATGACAACGAATCGTCCTTCTGATGCAGGAGTTGTAAATATTAAAGGAACAAACAAAGCAATCGCTATGACAGTTGATTGTAATTCAAGATACGTAAATGCTGATCCAGAAGTAGGAACAATGATTGCAGTTTCTGAAGCAGCTAGAAACATTGTTTGTTCAGGTGGTGTTCCAAGTGCAATTACAAACTGTTTAAATTTCGGAAATCCATACAACCCAGAATCATACTGGCAATTTGTTGGAGCAATTAAAGGAATGTCAGCAGCTTGTTTGAAATTTAAAACACCTGTAACAGGAGGTAACGTTTCTTTCTATAATCAAACATCTATTAATGGAGTAGAAGTTCCAGTTTTCCCTACACCAACAATCGGAATGATTGGTATTTTGGAAGATAAAAACAAAGTGATGTCTTTGGATTTCAAGCAAAAAGGAGATTTGATTTTTGTTTTAGGTGAATCTCATGATTGTATAAACTCTTCAGAGTATTTATCTTCTTACCATAAAGTTAAAGCTTCAGGAGCACCATTCTTTGATTTAGAAAAAGAATTTGCAATGCAAGAAGCGGTTAAAGGATTAATCCAAAATGATTTAATCAATGCTGCTCATGATGTTGCTGATGGAGGTTTGTTCATTACGTTAGCTGAAATGTCAATGCCAAGAGAATTAGGATTTGACATTGTAACTGATGCTGAAATCAGAGAAGATGCGTTCTTATTTGGTGAAGGACAAGGAAGAGTAGTAGTAACAGTAAATGAGGAGTCTGAAGAAGATTTCTTAGAATTCATGATTGCTACAGGTGTTTCATTTACATTGTTAGGTCACGTTACTAAAGGTAAATTGATGGTTGACGATGAGCATTATGGATTCATCACAGAAGCAAAAGAATTATTTAACAATGCGTTAGGTAAAAAACTTGAAGCATAAATAAATTATGAATTTTAGATTTTGAATTTTTGGTGTTAAATAATCAAAAATTTAAAATCCAAAATCCAACACTACATAATAGATGGAATACAATACAACAAGAGATAAATTAGTTTTACCAGAATACGGAAGAAACGTTCAAAACATGATTTGTCATGCGATGGAAATTGCTGATAGAGATGAACGTAATCGTGCTGCTCAAGCTATTATTGAAGTAATGGGACAGTTGAATCCACATTTAAGAGATGTAGATGATTACCGTCACAAACTTTGGACGCATTTATTCTTGATGTCTAATTTTCAATTAGATGTTGACTCTCCATATGAAATTCCTAAAAAAGAAGAATTAGCAACGAAACCTGAACGATTAGAATATCCTTCTAGTAAAATTCGTTTCGGACATTATGGGAAATATACTCAAAGAATCCTAGAAGGTGCTTCTGCAGTTACTGATGAAGGTGAAAAAGAGTATTTGAAACGTTCGATGGCAAATTTCATGAAAAAACAGTTTTTGGTTTATAATAATGATGCTGTTGAAAATCATGTGATTGCAAATCAATTATCTGAATTATCTAAAAAAGCATTGATTCTTGAAAATCCTGATGATTTAATGAGTACAAATTCAATTTTAAAATCATACGGAATTCAACAGAATAAAAACAACAAGAACAAGCAACAACAAAATAAAAAGAAATTTAAAAAATAATCTAAATGGCGTCTTTTGAAATTCATGGCGGTAAGCCTTTAAAAGGGGAACTAGTTCCTCAAGGTGCGAAAAATGAAGCTTTGCAAATTTTATGTGCTGTTTTATTAACGCCAGATAAGGTTACTATTTCTAATATTCCAGATATCATTGATGTAAATAAATTGATCGATTTATTGCAAACAATGGGAGTTAAAGTTGAAAAAGTAGAAAAAGGAACTTATATTTTTCAAGCGAAAGACATCAACTTAGATTATTTAGAATCTGAAGATTTCAAAAAAAGAGCCGCTTCATTAAGAGGTTCTATCATGATTGTTGGACCTTTATTGGCACGTTTCGGAAGAGGATATATTCCAAAACCAGGAGGTGATAAAATTGGAAGAAGAAGATTAGATACTCATTTTGAAGGCTTTGTTAAATTAGGAGCGACTTTTAATTATGATGCCGGTGCCCATTTCTATGCTGTAGATGCTAAAGAATTAAAAGGGACTTACATTCATTTAGATGAAGCTTCAGTTACTGGAACAGCTAACGTTTTAATGGCTGCTGTTTTAGCGAAAGGTACAACAACGATTTACAATGCTGCATGTGAACCTTATTTACAACAGTTGTGTAAAATGTTAAATTCAATGGGAGCGAAAATTAGTGGAATCGCTTCTAATATGTTAACGATTGAAGGTGTTACTGAATTAAATGGATGTTTCCACAGAATTCTTCCTGATATGATTGAAATTGGAAGTTTCATTGGTTTAGCAGCAATGACTAAATCTGAAATTACAATTAAAGACGTTAGCTATGATGATTTAGGTATTATCCCAGATGTTTTTAGAAAATTAGGGATAATTGTAGAAAGAAAAGGGGATGATATTTATGTTCCTGCTCAAGATCATTATGAAATTGATACATTTATTGATGGTTCAATATTGACAATTGCTGATGCACCTTGGCCTGGATTTACTCCTGATTTATTATCTATCATTTTGGTTGTTGCTACACAAGCAAAAGGGAGTGTATTGATTCATCAGAAAATGTTTGAATCACGTTTATTCTTTGTGGATAAATTGATAGATATGGGAGCGCAAATTATTTTGTGTGATCCACATAGAGCAACTGTAATTGGATTAAATAATGAACATTCATTAAAAGGAATTTCAATGACTTCTCCTGATATTCGTGCAGGAGTTTCATTATTAATTGCAGCTTTATCAGCAAAAGGGAAAAGTACAATTCACAATATAGAACAAATTGATAGAGGGTATCAAGATATCGATATTCGTTTAAGAAACTTAGGTGCTGATATTAGAAGAATTAGCTAATTTTTCTGGATATTATTTTAGTTAAAACATCAAGAAAAAGTACTATGAAATTAATTGCGGCTTTTTTATTATTAACTAGTTTTGCTTTATTAATTTCTCCAATTAATGGAACAAAAGCACCTGAAATTGAATTGAAAAATCCTTCTGGAAAAACGATTAAACTGTCAGATTTAAAAGGGAAAATTGTATTAATTGACTTTTGGGCTTCTTGGTGCGGACCTTGTAGAAGAGAAAATCCAAATGTTGTTGAAGCTTATGCTAAATACAATAAAATGAAATTCAAAAACGCTAAAGGTTTCGAAGTATTCAGTATTTCCTTGGACAGACAAGAAGAACCGTGGAAAAAAGCAATCGAAGATGATAAATTAACTTGGTCAAATCACGGTTGGGATAAAGACGGAACAGCAGCAAGAGCATATGGTGCAAATTCGATTCCATTTGGTGTTTTGATTAATGAAGAAGGTGTAATAATAGCACAAGGACAAGCACTTAGAGGACTTGGATTACATATAGAATTAGATAAATTAGTCAAATAATTTAGAACAGATTAAACTACTATAAATAGATATGAAAATTTACAATAACATTCTTGAAACAATTGGAAACACTCCTTTAGTTCGATTAAATAAAGTTACAAAAGATGTTAAAGCAACAGTTTTAGCAAAAGTTGAAACAACAAATCCTGGAAATTCTATTAAAGATAGAATGGCAGTTAAAATGGTAGAAGATGCTGAAAAAGCAGGGATTTTAAAACCAGGAGGAACAATCATTGAAGGTACTTCAGGAAATACAGGGATGGGATTGGCTTTAGCTGCAATCATTAAAGGATACAAATTAATTTGTGTTTTAAATGATAAGCAGTCAAAAGAAAAAATGGATATTTTACGTGCAGTAGGAGCAGAAGTTGTTGTTTGTCCTACAGCTGTTGAGCCTACAGATCCACGTTCATACTATTCTGTCTCTAGAAGATTAGCTTCTGAAATTCCAAATTCTTGGTATGTTAATCAATATGATAACTTATCAAACAGACAAGCACATTACGAACAAACGGGTCCTGAAATTTGGGAACAAACAGAAGGTAAAATCACACATTTAGTTGTTGGTGTTGGAACTGGTGGAACAATTTCAGGTACAGGAAAATATTTAAAAGAAAAAAATCCAAATATTAAGATTATTGGTATTGATACATATGGTTCTGTATTTAAAAAATACAAAGAAACAGGTGTGTTTGATGAAAATGAAATTTACCCATATATTACTGAAGGAATTGGAGAAGATATTCTTCCTGCTAATGTTGATTTTGATGTAATTGATAAATTCGAAAAAGTTACTGATAAAGATGCAGCTGTATTAACACGTAAATTAGCTCGTGAAGAAGGGATTTTTGTAGGTAATTCTGCTGGATCAGCAATTGGTGGAATTTTACAATTAAAAGATGAATTTAAAGAAGATGATATAGTTGTTGTTATCTTTCATGATCATGGAAGTCGCTATGTTGGAAAAATCTTCAATGACGAATGGATGCGTGAAAGAGGATTCTTAGATGAAGAATTAAAAACTGCTGGAGATTTAATTTCTAGTCATAAAGATGAACCTTTGGTTTCTTTGTATTCTGAAGAGTTACTTTCTCATGCAATTGCAAAAATGAGAAAATTCGGTATTTCTCAAATTCCAGTAATGAAGGATAATAAATTTGCTGGTTCTTTAGATGATAGCCATTTATTCCAGTTGTTAATTGACAATCCAGAATTAAAAGATTCTCCGATATCAAGCGTGATGCAAGCACCTTTCCCAATTGTAAAAACGTCTACTTCAGTTGAAGAGGTTTCAAAATTGATTAACAAAAATACACATGCAGTATTAGTTGAAATGGACAATGGTAAACATCACATTATCACACGTTACGATATAATCTCTTCACTTTCTTAAATGAAAGAATATAAAGATCAAATGAATCAAACAATCCGTCTTAGTGCTTCACCAAGACGGATTGTTTCGTTAGTACCATCCCAAACAGAATTATTATATGATTTAGGATTAGACGAAGAAGTTGTTGGAATAACTAAATTCTGCATCCATCCAAAAGATTGGTTTAAATCGAAAACTAGAGTAGGTGGTACAAAAGATATTTCTTTAGCAAAAGTTTCAAAACTCAATCCTGATTTATTAATTGGGAATAAAGAGGAGAATGAAAAACTAAATATCGAAAGATTAAAGTCTCAATATCCTGTTTGGATGAGTGATATTTATACACTTCAAGATGCGCTAAAAATGATTGAGCAAATTGGTGAATTAGTTGGTAAATCAGAAAAAGCTGTTGAGATTTCTACTTCTGTAAAGAATTCATTCGATCAATTTAAAACAGAAAATTCAACAAGAATTAAAGGGAATTCTCCAACAGTTTTGTATTTAATTTGGCGTAATCCCTATTTATCAGCAGGAAAAAACACCTTTATTGATTCAATTTTAAGTGAATGTGGGTTTTCAAATTTCATAACGCAAGAACGTTATCCAGAAATTAATTTAGATTCAAAAGAAAGTCCAGATTACATCTTTTTAAGTTCCGAGCCTTATCCGTTTAAAGATAAGCACATTAAAGAGTTAAGTTTAATTTTTCCAACTTCAAAAATTCTACTTGTAGATGGAGAAATGTTTTCATGGTATGGATCAAGATTATTAAAGGCTACTGAGTATTTTAAACAGTTAATGAAGGAATTATAATTTTGCTAAACCATAAAAATAAACTACTTTTGTCGTATGAAAAGGTTGTTTAATCTGCTATTATTCATTGTATTATTTGGAAATTCTATTGCTCAAAATCGTGTTTCAGTTTTTGAAATAACCAATTATATTGGATTAGAAGATAAAGAGAATAATTTTTCAGTAAATCACGCCTTAAAAGTTGCAGGAGTACCTTTTTCAACATACTCTTCATTTGAGCAATCAATTAATAATCCTGTCATAATTATTCCTTCAACGATTGAAGTCGGTATATTTCCTCAGACATTAATTGATTCGCTAAAAAACTATGTTTCTAATGGTGGGATTTTAATTCTATCTCAATTAAAAGAAAATCAATTATTTAATCTTTCTGGAGTTTCTAGTTATAGTTATTCTACTAACAAAAAAATGATAATTGGAGATCTTGATAAATTGAATGATGAATCCTATTTATTAGATAAAACAGAAGAAGTTAATTTAAAAATTTGCGATACATCTTTCGTAACTGGTTTTGGAACAAGAGGATATGTTAATTTAACCGCATCTTCTTTAGCGATTTTTGACGATAGTAGTAGCGCAATACTTAAAAATCAATTCGGCGATGGATTTGTTTATTTATTTGGCTTAAGTTGGAAAGATGTTATTCTTCGAAATCAGGTAAGTAAAGACTATAAAGCTGCACGTTCATATTCAAACGGGTTTGAGATTGGATCAGACTTTTATTTTTTTTTATTGAGAGGTGTTTTTGAAAAATATATTCCGTTTGCAGTTAGTAAACATACAAGCGTTTCTAATTCAAATTCAAGTTTAATTATTACGCATGATGTTGATGCAACTTCGGCAATTGCAGATATTATGACTGATTTTTCTAGTTATGAATATGAAAACAATATTCGTTCAACCTATTTTGTGACGACTCATTATAAACACGATTCAATAGCAAAAGATTTTTGGACTGGTTATGGAGATCAAATAATATCAGTAAAAAATAAAAAGCATGAGATTGCTAGCCATTCCGTAAGTCATGTTCCAGATTTTGACAATTCAACTATTGTTCAATTAGGTGATTGTGATGAAGTTGAGCATTCAAATTATCATCCGTTCTACAATGGTTCAATTTCTACTGATGTTTCAGTTTGTGGCGAAGTTTCTGTTTCTAAACAATTATTAAAAGAGGCTGCTAATGTTGATGTAAAATCATTTCGAGCAGGTTATTTAGCATATAATAAAAATCTATTAGAAGGATTGGAATCAATGAATTACAGCTTTAATTCTAGTAATAGTGCAAATAATGTATTAACTTCTTTTCCATATCAAGGTCATTTAACATTGTCTATGACTAGTGATACTAGTTCAATTTTGGAAATTCCAAACACGATTTCAGATGTATTTATGGAAGATCGAATTTCTGAAGATAACTATATGGATAAAGTAGCAATATGGAAGTCTGTTCAGTTAAAAAATTCCTTTAATCATTCCCCAACTGTATTATTGATTCACCCTAATCGATTATGGAAGATTGTTGCAGAACAAAGTTTAATTCGAGGACTTTCAGCTAATACAGCTATAATTCCTTTTGAAGAATATGGTATATATTGGAAAGATAGAGTTTCTACGGATTTTGACTTTGATATTTCTTCAGATTCAAATATGATAATTCAATTAAATATTACCGAGGAAAAATTAAATAAAAGCTTAAGTTTTAGCTTGAAGAATGGTTTAGCATTAAAAAATATTCAAGTATTAGATGCTGAAGGGAAAATTATTCATCATTCTGAACAAAAACTTCACGATAATGATAAGTTGGTATATTTTTCAGAAATTGGTTTTGATCATTCAATATTTACCTATGATGAAACAAGTAAACTAATTAATTATTCAGTTTTCCCAAATCCTTCTAATTCAATATTCAATTTTAAGTTTAGTTTAATTAATGATGCGAATGTTTCAATTCAATTGTATGATGAGTTAGGAAATGTTGTAGAAGAAATAATGAATCAAGTTATAGAATTAGGGAATCATTCAATTTCAAATATGAAAAAACTGAATCAGGGAATGTATTTCTATAAAATTAGTGTTGATGATCAACATTATTTTGGAAAGGTAATTGTTAATTAGAAAAAAAACCTTGACAAAATTGCCAAGGTTCTAATTTTTATAATTTTAGTCTAATAATTACTTTTTATAAAAAGGTAATTTTACAACTTTAGCTTTAATTCCTTTATCACGAATATCGATGAATATTTCAGAATCTAATGCTGAATTATCAACTGTAACATAACCAAGCCCAATTCCAATTTTCATAGAAGGCGACATAGTTCCTGAAGTTACTTTACCAATCGTTTCACCTCCAGCATTTTTGATTAAATAATCATGACGAGGAATTCCTCTGTCGATCATTTCAAAAGCAACTAATTTACGAGAAACACCTTCTTCTTTTTGTTTTTTCAAGAAATCAGCATCTGTAAAGTCTTTTGTAAATTTAGTAATCCATCCTAATCCTGCTTCAAGAGGAGAAGTTGTATCATCAATATCATTTCCGTATAAACAGAATCCCATTTCTAAACGCAATGTATCACGAGCAGCTAAACCAATTGGTTTAATACCGAAACTAGCACCAGCTTCAAATACTTTATCCCAAACTTGATTAACATCTTCATTTTTAACATAAATTTCAAAACCACCTGAACCTGTATAACCAGTTGAAGAAATCATTACATTTTCAATCCCAGCAAATGTTCCATATTGGAAAGTATAGTAAACCATGTCTTTCAAGTTAACATTTGTCAATGATTGCATAGCTTCAGCAGCTTTAGGTCCTTGAATTGCCAATAAAGAATATTGATCAGAAAGATTTTCCATTTCAACCCCTAAATCATTCAAAGAAGAAATCCAATTCCAATCTTTTTCAATGTTTGAAGCGTTAACAACGATGAAAAATTCTTCAGCATTTACTCTGTAAATAATTAAATCATCAACAATTCCACCTTTACCATTTGGCATACAAGAATATTGAGCTTTTCCATCTGCAATAACAGAAACATCATTAGAAGCAAATTTTTGAATTAAATCCAATGCTTTTGGACCTCTTAAAACAAATTCCCCCATATGAGAAACATCAAAAACACCAACTGCATTTCTTACAGTTTCATGCTCAATGTTTACTCCTTCATATTGAACTGGCATATTGTATCCTGCAAACGGAACCATTTTCGCTCCTAAAGCAATGTGTTTATCTGATAATGCTGTATTTTTCATTCTTTCTAATTTTGAGTTCAAATATAATCAAAAAGGATTTTAAAAGTTTGAAATTTAATAATCTTGTATTGTCGTTAACATTTTTAATTTTATTTGTTAATTAACAGTTGGCTTCAACTCCGCTCAACCAACTCGACTCCGTTCAGTAAACTAGACGTCGACTGAACGGAGTCGAAGTCGAGAGTTTGAAAAAAGTGACTTTTATTCTATTTCTAAAAGAAATAATTTTTCATTTTTGTGGAAATAATATCAGCATGATCAATTACAAAAATGAAATTGCCAATTATACGTATATCCTTTTAGGAAGTCTTGCTATGGCTTTTGGAGTAGTTGCATTTTTATCTCCAAATCATGTTGCTACAGGCGGAACAGCTGGATTAGCGATAGTATTGAGTAATGTGTTGCCATTATCTGTTGGCGTATTAATGTTATTGATTAATATTCCTTTACTCATAGTCAGTTTAAAGTATCTTGGGAAAAATTTTGCAATTAAAACCATTATCTGTATCGCTTTTATTGTTTTGTTTGTTGAATTATTTACTAAGATTCTAAGGTTACCAAGTTTTAGCAATGATATAATGCTTGCAACTTTATATGGTGGATTATCTGTTGGATTAGGCTTAGGTTTAATTTTTAAAGGTGGTTCTTCAGCTGGTGGTGGGACAATATTAGCCAAAATAATTTCTTCTAAAACATCGATGAAAACGAGTACAGTTATTTTAATTTTAGACGCATTAGTGGTACTATCAGCAGGGTATGTTTTTAAAAGTGTCGAATTGGCTTTATGGAGTTTAATCACTATTTATGTTGGATCTAAAGTGATTGACACAATTCTAGTTGGCGGACAAAGTCAGAAAATTGTTCATATTTCATCATCAAAAAATCTAAATGAATTGAGTCGAATTATTTCTGAAAGTATTGGAGTTTCAGGAACAATCCTTAGTGGTAATGATTTAGAGCATTCAGAATACAAGGATATTATTTTTATAATGATCGAAAAAAACAAATTAAATGTACTCAAACAAATCGTGTCAAATTATGATAGTAAAGTGAAAATGATTGTCATGGAAGCAACTGAAATTTTAGGTTAATTCACATTTATTAACACTTTCTATGACACTTTGTCTCAATTCGTAAGATGGCATTTGATTTGACAAATATTATTAAATTTATAAAAAATAAAACTCAATGAAAAAGTCGTATATTATTTTAGGAAGTATTGGATTGTTGGTAATTATATTATTTATGTCATACCGTTCATCATACAATAAAGCCGTTGAATATAAAATGGGGATTAAAAAAACATGGGGAAATGTTCAAGCAACATACCAAAGAAGAGCCGATTTTATCCCACAATTAGTAGAAACAGTTAAAGGAGCTGCAAATAATGAAAAATCAATTTTAACAAACGTAACTAATGCTAGAGCAGGAATTTCAAATTTTGACGCATCACAAATTAGTAAAGAAATAGGATCTGCTAAAAATCCTCAACAAATGGAAATGGCAGGTAGAAAAATCAATACAGCTATAAACTTAGCTTTTGAAGCATATCCTCAAATTAGATCAACAGATGCTTTTTTAAGTTTACAAAATGATATTGCTGGAACTGAAAATAGAATAAATAAAGCAAGACAAGATTACAATGAAGCAATAGAGAAATATAATATTCATGTAAGTGGTTTTTTTAATAGTATGTTTTTAAATAAAGCTACTTTTCCATACATCGATGATACATTCTCTGCAGACGCTGGTTCTGAAAAAAGACCTGATTTTACTTTTTCGAAATAATATTTAGGCGGTTCATAGAATCGCCTTTTTTACATTTAAACTAATGGGAGTTAAAGATTTTTTTACAGACATTCAACAACGATCAATTCTTAAAGCGATTGAAAGTGCAGAGTTAAATACTTCAGGTGAAATTAGAGTTCACTTAGAATCAAAATGCAAAATTGAACCAAAAGAACGTGCAATAGAAGTTTTTGAGAAATTGAAAATGAACGAAACAGCTTTGCGAAATGGTGTTTTATTATACTTAGCAGTTGATGATAAGAAATTTGCAATAATTGGTGATAAAGGTATCAATGAGCAAGTTGGTGATCAATTTTGGGATGAAGTAAAAGAATTAATGCTATTAGAATTTAAACGTGAGCAGTTTTCAGTAGGTTTATGCCAAGGAATTGAAATGACTGGTTTCAAATTAAAAGCACATTTTCCTCATCAAATAGATGATGTGAATGAGTTAACAAATGATATTTCTTTTGAAGAATAGAGGCGGATAGTTTATAGTTAAGAATTATTTTCTATTCTTTTCATTTACAATTTAAATAATACATTTTAGATGTTTCAAAAATATTTTTATTCAATTACTGTAGTTCTGTTTACAGTTTTTTTAACTTTTGGTCAAGATGGTATTCCTGATGCTCCAAACCCTCCAAGATTAGTTAATAATCTTTCAAA
>CALPRR020000051.1 GCA_943326025.2 Candidatus Kuenenia stuttgartensis
AGAGATGTTAATCCTGAATCACCCCACACCGATAGTTTGCTGCTACGCGGTGTATTTTTACACTATATGTCACAGCTGTTTGGCCTATAATGTAAAAATAGCAAGGGTTTTAAGTGATTTGTTTTAAATCAGCATGCAAGTTACAATTATTTCAAAAACAAAAAAATAAAAAAACATTTAATCATAAAACCCTTTATTTTTATGGAAAAACTTATAAAAAATAGATAAGAATTCCGTAATCTATTTACGAGATGAAAATTATTTTTTTTTATTTAAAACATATAATTTTATCAAAAAAAGATTCTACTTATGCTATACAATTTTGAAGCAAATTACAATAAGGATTATTCCGATGTGAAAACATTCAAAGCGGCCGTCGTAAGATTGGTCGCTTTTTTTATTCCTCAAAATTCACCTTTCATCATTTTTTGAAAATCATTTGTTTTTTTCTTTTTAATTTCACTTCATAAATAATGATCAAATGATTGAAGTAACTAATCTTTACAAAGAATTTATTCTATCTAAACAACAACAGAAAGAATTAAATACGACCGATAAAAAATCAATTGCAGTTAATTCTATTTCATTTAAATGTGAACCAGGAAAAGTTTTTTCTTTACTTGGTCCAAATGGAGCAGGAAAAACAACAACTTTAAGAATGCTTTCTACAATATTTCAACCGACTTCAGGTTCAATTAAAATTGCTGGAATTGATGCTATTCAAAACCCGCAAGAAGCTCGAAAAAAAATTGGCTTTCTTACAGGATCTACTGGACTTTATGGACGTTTGACACCAAATGAATTGATCGATTATTTCGCAGCACTTTATAGCGTTTCTTCTTCTGATTTAAAAGAACGTAAAGACAAATTATTCACTCTTTTAGACATGCATGATTTCCAAAATAAACGCATTGGAAAATTAAGTACAGGGATGAAACAAAAAGTCTCTATTTGTAGAACAATGATTCACAATCCACAAGTTATTGTTTTTGATGAGCCAACAAGCGGTTTAGATGTAATAACTGCTGAAAATATAATTACACTAATTCGTGATTGTAAACAAGAAGGTAAAACCGTTATTTTTTCAAGCCATATTATGAGTGAGGTTGATTTATTATGTGATGATATTGCTATCATTCACAAAGGAAATTTACTCTACAATGCATCATTAGAAGAATTCAAAAATCAAATGACGACAGAGAATTTGACAACTGAGTTTATTAAAATCGTAAAAGAATCATCAAATAACTAGAACCTATGATTTTTACAATATTCAAAAAAGAATTAAAAGATACTTTAAGAGATCGCAGAACGTTTATGACGATGATTGTGATTCCAGTATTAATTTTCCCCATAATACTTAATCTTTTTGTTGGTGTATCTGAAAGTTATTCAGAAGAATCGGCAACAAAAAAAGTGAAAATTGGAATTGTTTCTGAAGGAGATAATTCCATATCAAAAGAGTTAAAAGAAATCCCTAAAATAATTGGAGAGAAAGAAATTATCACTTACAAAGATACTTTATCATTGATTAAAGACATCCGAAAAGATAGTATACAAATTGGTCTTTTTGTTAATTCGAATTTCAACTTACATCTAAAAGAAAAAACTGCAGCACCAATTATGGTGTATTTTAACGCGACTGAAATGGGTATGCAAGATAGAGCGGAGCAATACTTGACGATTATTCAAAACAATGCAAAACGAAAAAGATGTCAAGAATTGCAAATTAATGAATCAGAACTCAACCCAATTTTACCTTCATATGTAAATGTTGCTTCTGACAAAGAAATGATTGGAAAATTAGCTGGAGGAATTTTACCGTATATTTTTATTGCCTTTGGTTTTATTGGTTGTATGTATCCTGCAATTGACTTATTTACAGGAGAAAAAGAAAGAGGTA
The DNA here is from genome assembly GCA_943326025.2 of Candidatus Kuenenia stuttgartensis. Classification (GTDB taxonomy): domain Bacteria; phylum Bacteroidota; class Bacteroidia; order Flavobacteriales_D; family Crocinitomicaceae; genus CAIUKX01. The sequence goes on from CALPRR020000051.1 coordinate 1,904, forward strand.
CGATCGAAACATTACTAACAACTCCTGTAAAACGTTGGCAAATTTTATTTGGTAAAATGGGGGTTGTAGTATTGTCTGGTTTACTAGCTGCAACTTGTGCACTAGTCGGACTTTTCTTATCTATAGAAGTTTTTAAATTAGTGGAAGACCAAGCTTTGTTATCAATCATACATAGTATTTTAAGTCCAAGTTTTATAATCGCATTGTTTGCATTACTATTCCCTCTAACGATTTTTTTCGCAGGTGTAATGATACCTATAGCGATTTATGCTAAAACTTTTAAGGAAGCACAAAGTATCATCACTCCATTGAACATTGTAATGGTTTTACCAGCAATGATTGGTTTTTTTCCTGGAATTGAATTAGACCTAATGACAGCTTGCATTCCTGTTGTGAACGTTGTTTTATCTACCAAAGAACTAATTGCAGGTACATTAGAAACGAAATTTTTAATTCTTTCTTTTATAGTAATGATTATTTTAGCAATCAGTGCAATATTCTTCTCATATAAGCGATTCGATAAAGAAACAAACGTTATTCAATAAGCTCTAGAACTATAATGGATTAATGATTTATAATAATAATCCAAATTCAAAAACGCTTTAATTGTCCTGTTAAATTCCATCCAATGTAAGAACTTTCATTGGATGGAATAATTTTAATTTACTCAAATAACAACATATAAATTAATCTTCAAAAATTCCGAGGATTAATTTCATGATTTATATCATATTTTTAAATTGATATAATCACTTTTCCGTTTGATTACAATCATTCAGATTTCTTTATGTAATTCGTTATTTTGCATGAATCACGTTTAATAATTTTGAAATAAAAACCAAAATAGTTAAACGGAATTTGTTAAAGCAAAATACAGAACAATGAAAACTAGTTTGATTTCACAAGAAGAATTATTACTTGAATTCGAAAAAAAAATAAACGCTGAACAAAAAATCGAACCATTAGACTGGATGCCAGATGAATATAGAAATCATCTTATTCGTCAAATGTCTCAACATGCACATTCAGAAGTAATAGGTATGCAACCTGAAGGCAATTGGATTACAAGAGCACCTTCTTTAAGAAGTAAAAAAATTCTTTTAGCGAAAATTCAAGATGAAGGCGGACATGGTTTGTATTTGTATAGCGCTGCTGAAACATTAGGTGTAAGCAGAGATCAATTCATTCAATGGCTTCATGAAGGAAAAGCAAAATATGCATCTGTTTTCAATTATCCAACTTTAACTTGGGCTGATATGGGCGCAATAGGTTGGTTAGTTGATGGAGCTGCGATAACAAATCAAGTTTCATTACAAAGAACTTCATACGGTCCATATTCTAGAGCAATGGTAAGAATCTGTAAAGAAGAGTCTTTTCACCAACGTCAGGGTTATGAAATCATGTGGAAAATGATGGAAGGTACTAAAGATCAACAAGAAATGGCTCAAGATGCATTAAATCGATGGTGGTGGCCAGCTTTAATGATGTTTGGACCGCACGATTCTGATTCTCCTAGAACAAGCAACGCTATGAAATGGAAAATAAAACGTGAAACAAATGATAATTTGAGACAAAAATTCATTAATAAAACAATACCTCAAGCAGAATTAATTGGATTAAAAATTCCAGATTCTAATTTGGTTAAATTAAGTGATGAAAATTATCAAACTAGCGATATAAATTGGGATGAATTTTGGAAAGTCGTAAATGGAAATGGTCCTTGTAACGAACAACGTCTAGCTCATCATATTAAATATCATAATGAAGGTGCATGGGTAAGAGAAAGTGCATCATTAAGCAATCCTAAATAATATCTTATGAACAAAGAAAAAATCAAAGAAACTTTATTTTCGATTAATAGTCAGATTATAAATGATTTAAAAGAACGAATTACTTCCAACAAAGAACAAGTTAAAATAGATCATAATGATACAATTGATCGAGAAGATTATTCGCATCAAAATGAATCATCAGAAATGGACGAACTTTTATTAATTCAGCTAGAAAAAGCATTAGCCGAAAAATCAAAATTAGAAACAATTGATTTTCACTTTAAAAACAAAATAGAAGTTGGAGCTGTTGTATCTACAAATCAATTCACTTTTGTAATTGGAGTAGCTACTATACCTTTTCAAGTGGAGAATAAACAATATGTCGGTATTTCAATAGATGCTCCAATATACTCAATGATGAAAGATAAAGTTGAAGGAGAGAGTTTTCAGTATGGCAACAACCATTATCAAATAGTTTCAATTAACTAAAACATCAATAATATGAGCAATACAGATACTCAAGGAGAACTTTGGGAAGTATTTATTCAAAGTAAACCTGGTCAATCATTTAAACATGCAGGAGCAATTCATGCATTTGATCGTGAAATGGCAATTGAAAATGCCAGAGACACATACACGAGAAGAGGTGAAGGAAGTGGCTTGTGGGTAGTGAGAAGTAAAGACATCGTTTCTGTTACACCAAATGAAGAAGGTTATTTTTTCGACCCATCAAATGACAAAGTTTACCGTAATCCTACTTTCTACGAAATGCCAGAAGGAGTCAAACACATGTAATTTGAAAAGATGGAAACAAAACTAAAATATTATCTTCAAATAGCTGATAATGCGTTGATTTTAAGTCATCGTTTGAGCGAATATTGCAGTAGAGCTCCATTTTTGGAAGAAGATTTAGCAAATACAAATGTTGCTCTGGATTTAATTGGATTAGCAGAATCAGTGTTAGAAGAAGTTGCAAAACAAGATGGTAAAGGAAAATGTGGTGACGATTTAGCTTACAAAAGAAAAGAAAATGAATTCTTGAATGTAATTTTAGTCGAACAGCCTAATGAAGATTTTGCTCAAATCATGGTTCGCCAATTTTTTACAGATGCTTTTAATTATTATTTCTTTTCAGAGCTTTGTACAAGTAAAGATAAATTTTTATCTGCACTAGCTAAAAAATCAATTAAAGAAATAACATATCATTTAAGAAGAAGTTCTGAGTGGATGATTCGATTAGGAAAAGGTACACCTGAAGCAAGCCAAAAAACACAATTCGCAATTGATAAATTGTGGAAATATACACATGAATTTTTTATTGAAAATTCAATCGAAACCGAAATGATCAACAAAGGTATTGGTTCAAATTTAGCTTCTGTTCATTTGAATTGGAAACAAAAAATTAGTGAAATATTCTACATTGCTCATTTTGTAATTCCAACAAATGATTTTGTTATAAAAGGAGGGAAAGAAGGTGTGCATTCAGAAAATTTAGGATACATTTTGTGCGAAATGCAATATTTACCAAATAAATATCCTGATGCCAAGTGGTAATTAAAAATCAATAAATCATTGAGGGACTTCTAAAAACTTCTTTTCTTCGCTCAAATTTTAAGAAGTAATAATGGAGTTCCTCTTTTTTATATCTTTTATAATTAATGTTTTTAGTAAGTTAAATCTAATTATAAATAAATTCATCATCAATTACAACTTATTTCTTTCCTAAATGCTTAATCAAAATAGGAATTCTAACAACAGATTCAACTTGTCGCATGTGATCAAGTGCTGGATACCATTTAGGCATTAAATTAAAAACTCTAACAACCTCTTTTACAATCCATTCCTCTTTTGTTCCTGTAACTCTAATATTTGAAATTTTACCTTCTTTAGATACTATAAAGGATGCTTCAACTTCTACCGTAAAAGTCTTTGATTGAACATCATTTGGATAGGAAAAATTCTCTTCTATTAAAAAATAAAGTGATCTAGAGCCACCTGCAATAAAAGCATCAACACTTGAGGGGAATTCAGAATCTACTTCTTGACCTCTTTCATTCCAACATTGTCTGACAATAATTGAATCTTCTTTTAATTGTTCATACCAGCTAACTGTTCCAGTTTGATAATAATATTTGAACAATCCATTTTTTTTACCTAACCTATATTCTCCTTGTTCACTAACACTGCCATTTTCAAAATATCCATATTTTGTTCCTTCTAAAAGATTATTATGGTAATTTACTTTTTGCTCAAGCTGACCATTTTTGTAATAATAATAAAAATCTCCTTCTTTAAATGTGCATTTTTTATCTTTATAGTAGCCAATCATTTGAATTTCACCAGAAATAAAATAATCTTTAATCATCCATTCCTCTTTTGAAACTTTATGTTTTACTCTGAAGAAAAAAGCATCATCTTTTTTACATTCCTTCCAATCATAATCATAATAAACTGAAATACTGTCTTGAGCTATAGATGAAAATTGAATAGTAAAAAATGATAAAATGAATAAAAGTTTGGGCATTGTTTTTGTTTTTTTATGTGAATTTAATAATTTATTAGAATATAAAAAATATTCTAATAAATTATATCTCTTACTAGTCAATTATACTTATTTTTGAATCGAAATGAAAAACAAAAAAGGATCTTTTATTCTACCAAAACATGTAAAATCACTACTCCTTCAGCTGGGTATAGTGTTACTGTTTTTAATGCTTTCAAGAATAGTCTTTTATATTGCAAATAAGGACTCATTCACTCAAGTAACTTTTAAAGATTTTATAATTTCAATTTGGATTGATTCAGTTACAATTGCACTTATTTTTCTACCTTATTATACGCTGTTTTTATTACCATTTCAAAATAGAAACAATCGTTACTATAAATTCTTTTTTCGAATATTTTTTCATTTTTTAAATTCAACATTATTAATTTTTAATTTAATTGATGTAGAATACTTTCAATTTACAAACAAACGATCAACATTCGATTTATTTTCAATTGTTGGAGCTGGAAATGATATCACTCAGTTATTGACAACATTTCTAAAAGATTTTTGGTGGTTAATTCTGATTTTTATTGCATTCATTTATTTCGTCAATTATCTGTATAAAAAAACAGAAGATTATGAAGTATTATATTCTTCTAAAAAATCATTCTACATTAAAAATATTTCATCATTTTTGATTTGCATTCCAATTTTTCTATTTATTGCTAGAGGGACAACTGGCTTAAGACCACTCAGTGTTATAGATGTAGCTCGTTTTACAGAAGTTGAAAATACAGCATTGGTATTGAATACGCCTTTTACGATGATTAAATCTTTCGGTAAAGAAAAATTAGAAGAAAAGCATTATTTCTCTGAAAAAATTGAAAACACAATATTCAATCCAATTCAAAATTCTGTCCCTCAAAATATATTACCTGATGGAACAAATGTTATGATTATTATACTTGAAAGTTTTGGAAATGAATTTATAGGAACATATAATCATGGCGAATCTTATACCCCATTTCTAGACTCACTTTTAAAAAATTCACTTCATTTTGAATATGGAATATCAAATGGAAAAAAATCAATTGAAGCTGTACCATCTATTATTGCATCAATTCCAACTTTAATGGACAATCCCTATATCTCATCAACTTATAGTGGAAATAAAATTAATACTTTACCGTCGATATTATCAAAAAAAGGTTATTCTACTGCATTCTTTCATGGTGCAACAAATGGATCTATGCGCTTTGATAGCTTTGCTAGTCAATCAGGATTTCAGAAATATTATGGCCGTTTTGAATACAATAATGATAATCACTTTGACAAAACTTGGGGTATTTTAGATGAGTATTTTAATCCATGGACTGCAAAACAATTAACTAAAATGAAGTCTCCATTTTTTGCAACATTATTTACACTTTCCTCTCATCACCCTTACTACATTCCTCCTCACATGAGAAATAAAGTAAAAAAAGGACCTCAACAGATTTGTGCATCAATCAATTATGGCGATTATTCATTAAAAAAGTTTTTTGAAGAAGCAAAAAAACAACCCTGGTTTGAAAACACTCTATTTGTCTTGTGTGCAGATCACACACCGGCTACAAACAGTAAATATTATAGTCATCGAACTCAAATGTATAGAATCCCAATTGTTTTTTATCATCCAAAAAAATTAATTAAACCTAAACTTGAAAAGAAAATATTTCAACAGATTGATATTTTACCTACGGTTTTAGACTTGTTAAACATAAAAACTTCATTTTATTCTTTTGGAAATTCGTACTTCAACAACATTGAAAAAGAAGGTCTTACCTACCTAGAAGGAAACTTTCAATACTTCACAAAGAATTATATGTTAACCTTCTCAAATGATAAGGCACGAAATTTGTATGACTTCACTGTTCGAAGTGAAATCACGAAAGATTATTTTTCAATTAAAATGAAAGAAAGTTTAATCGCAGAAAAAAGATTAAAAGCTATAATTCAACGCTATAATCGTGATTTGATTCAGAATAAAACTACAGTTGAATGATGAACAATGAAACAAAAAATACGCTTTATAATAAATCCCATTTCTGGTGTTAAAAGAAAAACGGATATTCCAACATTAATAGAACAATATTTGGATCATTCAAAATTCGAATACGACATATCTTTTACCGAGTACAGAAAACATGCCAAAAGCTTAGCTTATAAATCTTCATTAGAAGGTGTTGATATTGTTTGTGCTGTTGGAGGAGATGGATCTGTTCACGAGGTTGGAACCGCTCTTATTGGAACACCTACAAAGTTAGCAATCCTTCCAGTTGGTTCAGGTAATGGATTAGCTCGTCATTTAAATATTTCACTTGATATAATTAAAGCAATTAAATGTATCAACGAAAACAATTCTATAAAAATGGATACTGTCATTGTAAATGATAAGCCCTTTTTAGGAGTTGGTGGTTACGGATTTGATGCATTAATTGCAAAAAAATTCAGTGAATACCACACAAGAGGTTTTGCTAGCTACATAAAGCTTGTATTGAAAGAATATTTTAATTATTCTCCAAAAAATATATCTATTAATATGAATGGAGTAATACGCAATGAATCTGTAGTATTATGTACTATTGCAAATGCATCTGAGTTTGGAAATGGATTTGTAGTTTCACCTAATTCAGATGTTACTGATGGCAAAATAGAATTGTGTATTTTAAAACCATTTTCAATTTGGGCTGCTCCCTCTATTGCTTATCGTTTCTTTAAAAGAACTGCTGATAAATCTCGATTTTCTGAAATTATATCTTTTGAAAAAGCAAGAATTAAATTGACGGATAAAATTGCTCACTACGATGGTGAGCCTTTTGATGTAAGAGATGAATTAAATATTCAAGTTGTTCCAAAAAGTTTAAATATCTTAGTAGGATAAATTAAAAGTTATGTTTATAGAACCAAATATTGAAACAATTTTAGAGAAACTTTCAAAATTAGATAGTAACTCAAAACCATTATGGGGTACTATGAGTGCTCAAAGAATGGTAGAACATTTAACTGAGATGGTAAATGTTTCAAATGGTAAAATTGAATTAAAATTAGAAATACCAGAGGATCGAATAGAAAAAATGCAACAATTTTTAGATTCTGATAAACCAATGGCTAAAAATATTGAGGTTGCTTTTGCACCAAAAGATGCTCCTTTAAAAAATGAAGAGTTAGAATTAGCAATCGACGAATTAGTTGAAGAATGGTTAAATTTTGAAGAATACTTCGAAGAGAATCCTGAAAGAACAGTTTTACATGCATTTTATGGTCAATTAAGCTACGATCAATGGTTAAAATTACATTCAAAGCATTTTACACATCACTTTGAACAGTTTGGAATAAATTAAACATATTAAAAAGGTCAGATTAATCTGACCTTTTTTCTGCTTTATACTTTTGTAATTTTAAAATTTGAAGTATTAAATATTAGTTAATCTAGAAATAATCTCTTTATTATCAGGATACAAAACTTCTAACTGCTCTCTCGAAAACAATTCAAAATCATCAAAATCGAATCCAGGAGCTACAATACAAGAAACAAGAGAATAACTATCTTCTTCTGCTACTGTAGAACCGAAAATAGTTTCTTTTTCAACTAAAAACTGAGGAGTTTCTCCCTGTAATAAATTTAGACCAACTCGGTTTTCTTTATGACCTTCTTCAGATAATGTATGAACGATTAATGAACTTCCTTCATGAAAAAACCAAATTTCATCACTCTTAATTCGATGAAATTTAGATACGTTTTCAGAAGTAAGAAGAAAATAAATAGAGGTCATTAACTGTCGATTTAATGATGTAATAACCATATTCGAGCGATATGTCTCAGAATAAAACCCTCCTTCAGGATGCGGATGAAGTTTTAATTTTTCAATCAATTCATTAACTCTTGCTTTCATATTATTCTATTGGTCCTTTAGTGAATTGTGTACCTTTATTTTTGACATTTGGAAGAAAAAATTTTAAATCTAAAGAAACATAACTCCCTTTTACCGGATGATTATTATATGCTAACAATGATTCAGAAAATCTATAATAATTAAATTGATTAAAAATCGGCATCAAAGGAACGACAGCTGAACCTCCTATATAAAAAATTCCTTTATCTTCTGTTCTAAATTCAAAACCTATACTTGAATTTACAGAAAAATTTAATTTGTGTTCTAACTCTCCAGTATGAACAAAATTATTTTTTCCTGTAAAGTATTGAATTTTTCTAACTTCTGTAGGATTAAAAACCAACAATCCACCCATTGTAACATTGGCAAAAATTTCATCACTTAGTTGAATGTATACTAAACCATTTAAAGGAATTTCATAATTAATAAATGATAATGTATTTTGCTCAACAAATCCAGAATCTAAATATGTTGAATTAATCGAAAAATGACGTTGATTGTAATTTATTCCAGTTTCGAATGCTATTAACTTTGTTATTCCAACACGAATAGTCCCTCCAAACGAATATCCATACTTTTGAGCAAAAGTTGTAGTAAAAGGTTTACCTAAATAATCTGATGAAATTGTATGCGATTGTTCACCTGTGAAAGAACTTGGGATAATTGACCTAACATTAAAACCAAAATAAGATGGAAACTTAGACTCTTCAGATTTCTTTTTAACTACAGTTTTTGAACTTTTTGAAGATTTACTATTTATTTGGCAATTAGCTTGTAAATAACTGAAAAAGAATATCAGAAACAATAAGATTTTATATGTGTAAACTTTTTTCATCAAATACAAATAAAACTCGAAAACAAATACTTGAGTAGATTTTAATTTAAAAACTTTAAAATATTGATTTAAATGTAAATATTACTTATTCAGAAATCCATTCAGTTGAGTACTCCAATGGTTTTCTATGTGCTTTAGGCCATTCTATTGCAGAGTATCCTATATAAAATAAGCCTAAACATTTATCCTTATCCCCTATATTTAAAAATTTATTCATTTGCATTGAATAAATTAATTTAGGCGTTGCCCAAAATCCTCCTAAACCATATGCTGTACAAGATAAATGAAGATTTTGTATAGCACAAGCAACAGACTCTATTTCTTCTATTTCTAGTATTCTCTCATCCTTTTGACGTTCCATACAAATTGCTATGACAACTGAAGACTTTAGAGGTCTTGCAATCATTTTTGCTAATTTCATGTCATTTTGGTCTTCAACAGGTGTTAATTCTAAATAAGTTTTACCTAAAAAATCACTTAATTTTTGCAAACCAGCATCGGTAAACACCTTAAATCTCCATGGTTGCGTATTTCCATGTGTAGGAGCCCATTGAGCATTATTTAACAACAATTCAATTTGTTCCTTATGAACTTTACGATCACTAAATTGTTCAGGATAAATTGTTCTTCTGTTTTTTATCAAATCTGTAATTTCAGAAAGATTATATCGCATGCTGTCTTATTTTTTTTACAAAAGTAATGATTCAATTTCTACAAAAAACAAAAAAGACAAATTGAAAGTACAATAAAAATTTAAATAGAAAGAATACTATTATAACAATAAGTATTATACCTACATATTTTTGTATTTTTAAACGATGGATGAAAGTATAATCATATATGAAGATGAATTTTGTTTTATTGTAAATAAACCAAACAATCTTTTAGTTCATCATTCATATTATGCTAGAAACATTGATGAAGATTCATTGGTTCAATTATTAAGGATAAAAGGGTATGAAACACCAATACCTGTTCATAGACTAGACAGAAAGACTTCTGGTATAATACTATTTTCAAAAACAAAAGAAAATGTTTTTAAATTTCAAGAATTATTTGAATCAAATACAATTTCAAAAAAATATATAGCTTTAGTTAGAGGTCATATTCATGAAAATAAAACAATTGATACACCTGTTAAGAACGAAAAAGGTAATTATAAAGAGGCGTTATCAGAATTAATTCCAATTAAAAACATAACATTAAACATTCCAGTTGAACCATATTCAACATCACGTTACTGTTATGTTGAATTTTATCCTCAAACAGGTAGAACACATCAATTAAGAATTCATGCAAATAAAATTAGTCATCCAATAATAGGTGATCACAAACACGGTAATCGTCATCACAATCATATGTTTGGAGAATTTCTAAACATAACAAACCTGTTTTTACATGCCGAAGAAATAAATTTCATACATCCAATAACTAAAACACAAGTTAAAATAATTGCAAGTAAACCATTATTTTGGAATGAATTTGAGAAAAAAATCGAAAACTATAAAATATAATCTTTTATTTAATTCTTTTTATACTTTTATAACTATATATTGGAAATATATAAGAAACTCCTAATTCTAAACTTAAAGCTTTTCTATTTAAATAAATAAAATTTTGATGATCATAAACTTTAAATAAGCAAAAATTTAGATTGTATTTCAAAAAATTATCTGAAATACTTTTATGATATGAAATTGCAATTGAAGGATAATCAGAATAATCAAATTCTCTATTTTTTAAACCGATATAAACTGATCTAAAAAAATCAGTACCACTTCTATATCTAAAATATAAATAACTACCAATTTCTTTACATAATAAATTCGATGAATAAATCGGAGTAGGTAAATAATATCCTTCGTAAAAAAACATTTGCAAACCAACCTCATTATTTTTGTTTTGATAAAAGGGTATAGATAAATTTAAACCAAAATAAAAACTTGAACGACCTGATATTTCAATATTTTTATTTATGCTCTTAAAACATCCAGTAGACTGTATACCAATATCACCTAGAAATGTAAAACGTTTAACTCGCTTATTATACGCAAGTACAGTTTGAGCTAAACTAAAATTTACAAAAAAAATAAATAGTAAAAAAATAGCTGATTTCATTTATTCGTTTTCATTTAACAACGAAATATTATCAAATATATTATAACATATGACAATGAATAAAAAATATTAAAGAAAAAATAATATCCTCAATATAACCAAAAAGTAAAAAAAGTTAATCCAAAAAAAAAGCCCATTTCAAATAAATGAAATGGGCTTTATAAAAGTGGCATCGACTTACTCTCCCACCCTCAAAAGGGCAG
>CALPRR020000052.1 GCA_943326025.2 Candidatus Kuenenia stuttgartensis
CAATTTCTATTGATTTTTGGCCAACATATTCTAAGATTATTTTAGACGGATCTGCATTAGGTTGAACATGAAATTCATATTTCAAGTCCTTTTTATTTTCTATGATCTTTAAATCGATACCATTATATAAATTTGACATGGTAGCTTCACTATATCCATGAACATCAGATGCCCATTTTGTAGAATCATTCCCTAAAAAATAATTATAATAACTTTTTGTTGGATTTACTTTTTGGATTTCTTCAACTGTATTTGAACCAATAAAATTTAAATGAACAACAGTTTGAGCCATCTTCGATTTTTTATTTGGCTTTCCACCTGCATGTAAATCATGCATCAGTGAAAAATCTTGAAAATGAAACAAAAACTTGTTCTGTTGAATCCATAAATTCCCTCCATCAAATTTCGAATGAAATAAAATTTTTGAATCCCATTGACCTTTGTTTTCTATAAAAGAATAATGAATATCATGTTGATGTTCGATTTCTTGAGAAAACAACTTCAGACTTGAAAGAATAAACAAAAAGAAAATAACCTTTATTTGTTTCATTAATAATCAAAAAAGTTTCTCCTAATATACTATATTTTCTTTTTTGTTAACTAACATCGTGATATAAAAAATGCTCTCAAATTCAAGAGAGCATTTTTAAAGAAAAATAATTTGACTATTCCTATATTACTTTTTCATTATTCACAAAGCCATCTGTGGTTATTCTCAAAAAATAAAATCCTGATTTTAAATCTTCTATACCACTTGAATTTGTAATTGTTACTTTGTTAATTGCTTGAAGACTTCTTCTAACGATTTTTCTTCAACTCTTAAAGTCAATACTAATAAGTTATTGTTTTGAGCAAATTGAGCAACTGTTTTACGTAAATCTTCAACGCCAATCCCTTCAATTAACCATCCTTTACCTAAAGCTTCAACTTTATTAACATCTTTGATTTTTGTTAATGCATTTCTTGAAATTTCAGCATCAAATTCAACATATACGGTTTGGTGAGATAAATCAATTTGTAAATGATCAGCAGTGTCGTTCGCAACAATTTGACCTTTATTAATAATCACAACTCGATCACATATAGCCTCCACTTCTTGCATGATATGTGTTGAAAGCATTACAGTTTTAGATTTTCCGATTTTTTTAATTAAATCACGAATTTCAGCTAATTGATTTGGATCTAAACCCGAAGTTGGCTCATCTAAAATCAACACTTGTGGATCATGAATTATCGCTTGAGCTAAACCAACTCTTTGACGATATCCTTTCGATAAAGCTCCGATTTTTTTCGCTTGCTCAACTTCTAAACCAACTGCTTTTACCATATCAGAAACACGATCTTTCACATTGGAAACTTTATAAATATTCCCAACGAACTCAAGGTATTCACGCACATACATATCCAAATACAATGGATTGTTTTCAGGTAAATAACCAATCAATTGTCTTGTTTTTAAGTTATCGACATCAACAGTCATTCCACACACCTTCACTTCACCAGCAGAAGATGGAATAAAACCAGTAATAATCTTCATTGTAGTTGATTTTCCGGCACCATTTGGACCTAAAAAACCTACGATTTCACCTTTGGCTACTGAAAATGAGATATCTCTAACAGCTGCTTGTTCACCGTAAAACTTAGTAAGATTCGTTACTTCTATTGACATTGTTTCTGAATTTTGAATTGCGAATATAAGAAGAATGAAATTTAGATGAAAGTGTTATTCTATTAAAGATTTAGTAATTGATACATTTCAAAAGTAAAATAGTCAATTAATTTTAGTTCAAATTGTAATCTGTAAATAGAGCTCTTATTTTTTTTCTTTTTATATTTACATTCTATGCCAACAAAAGGAAAAGTATTAAAATCAACTGGGAAATGGTATCATGTGGAATTGGAAGATGGTTCTATCGTGAATTGTCGTGTTCGTGGTAAAATACGTCTCGATGCTTTGAGAACGACCAATCCTATTGCTGTTGGTGATATTGTTTCAATAAACGATACGATTGACGAAGAAGGAAACCGAGTAATTACGGATTATGATGAAAGAAGAAATTATATCGTTCGTAAATCGACTAACTTGAGTAAACAAATGCAAATTTTAGCTGCAAATGTTGATCGAGCTTACCTTTTAGTGACAACTGTTGCGCCTGTAACACATTTAGCGTTCATTGACCGTTTTTTAGTTTCTGCAGAATCTTTTCGTATTCCAACAACTCTTCTATTTTCAAAAGCAGATACTTATTCAGAATACGACATGGAGTATGTTGAGGCCCTAATTGATATGTATCAACGGATTGGTTATCCATGTCATAAGATTTCTATCAATCAACCGGAGACAATTGATTTTTTAAGAAATGAAATCAATGGAAATCAAGTTATGATCTCTGGTCACAGTGGAGTTGGAAAAAGTTCATTGGTGAATGTGATTGATCCAAATTTAGATTTGAGAACTGGTGAAATTTCTGACGCTAATATGCAAGGAAAACACACTACGACTTTTGCAGAAATGTTCAAATTGACAAGTGGAGGTTATATTGTTGACACGCCCGGAATTAGAGCATTTGGAATTGTGAATCTCGATAAAGAAGTTCTTTCTCATTATTTCCCAGAAATGAGAGAATTATTAAATGAATGTAAATTTCATAATTGCCAACATTTAAACGAACCAAAATGCGCTGTGAAAAACGCAGTTGAAGAAGGAAAAATTCCTGAAAGTCGTTATGATTCATATGTTCAAATGATGACTGATGATGAAAACGAAATTCACCGTAAAAAAGTGATTTTTGGATGAGAATCTTAATTCAACGAACAACCGAAGCTTCTGTTAAAATAGATAGTAAAATTGTTGGATGCATTGAAAATGGATTCGTTGTTTTGATTGGAATCGAACATGAAGATGAAACATCAGATGCTGATTGGTTGATTCAAAAATTGATTGGACTTCGAATTTTCAGCGATGAAAACGGTAAAATGAATCTTTCCATTCAAGAAATTGACGGTTCATTTTTAGTAATTTCTCAATTCACACTTCATTCTTCAACAAAAAAAGGAAATCGTCCAAGTTATATTCAAGCAGCTAAACCAGAACAAGCAATTCCTTTATATAACTATTTTGTGGAAGAACTCAAATCTAAATCAAATCTAAAAGTAGAAACAGGTCAATTTGGAGCGGACATGAAAGTTTCATTAATAAATGATGGTCCTGTCACTATTTGGATGGATTCAAAAAATAGAGAATAATTATGCACATCAAAGAAGCTCAAGAAATCGTCGATAAATGGATTAAAGAATTCGGCGTTCGTTATTTCAATGAATTGACGAATACAGCCATGTTAATGGAAGAGGTTGGCGAAGTCGCTCGAATTATGGCTCGTCGTTACGGTGAGCAAAGCGAAAAAGAAAGTGATAAAAACAAAGATTTAGGAGATGAAATGGCTGATGTTCTTTTTGTTTTAATTTGTCTCGCCAATCAAACCGGAATAGATTTAGAAGAAGCGATGCGAAAAAATTTAGATAAAAAAACAAATCGGGACGCCGAAAGACATCATAATAATGAGAAGTTGAAATAGTAAATTGTAATTAGACTTTAAATAAATTATCTTTGTACTAAAATTAAGCAATTCATCCATGTCTTTAAATAAATACAGCGAAGTTCTTCAAAAATCAATGCCTTTAGCTGGACTTGAACATCCAACTGAGATTCAAAATTTGTGCTTTTCGAAATACAAACAAGGAACTGATTTTATTGCCATTGCACCAAAAGGTTCTGGTAAATCAACTTCAATTGTTACAGGAGTTATTCAACGCTTAGAAAAAGCAACTGAAGATGATGCTCCTCGTGCCATTATATTTGTAGAAAACAAAGATAGAGCTTTAGAAATGGAAGCTTTATTTCTGAAATTAGCAAGAAGAACAGATTTAAGAGTTGTTGTAGTTTATGATAAAGGAATTAAAGTAAGACAACGTATTGATTTGTACCAAGGTTCAGATATCGTAATCGGAACGCCAAAAAGAATTCAAGAAATGTATCATCAAAATGGAATCAACACAGCAAATGTGAAGTTGTATATCATTGATGATGCAGAATTAATTATGAAGCAAGGATTTCACACACCTATCAATCGAATATACGAAAGTATCGCAAAATGCCAATCCATTATGTATGCAAACGAATATGAAGCTAGGATGGAAAAAGCAATCGATATCATTATGAAAAACCCTGACATCATTGAACTTGAGGAAGAAATTGAAAAAAATGAAGCATAATTACTTTGTTTTAAGAAATTAAATTTGTAATTTCCCTTTGCCTTGATAAAACGAAGATATGAAAACAGCGACAACTGAAGGGATTAATATTACAGTTAACACAAAATATAGAGCAGATTTATCAAATGTTCTAGAAAGCCAATTCTTTTTCAACTATACGATTGAAATTAAAAACGAAAATCATTTCGACGTTAAATTAATGCATAGAAACTGGTATATTTTTGATTCTATCAATGAACCAAAGATTGTAAGCGGTGAAGGTGTTATTGGAGAACAACCAATTTTAAAACCAGGTCAATCATTTACATATACAAGTGGTTGCGATTTACTTTCGGAAATTGGCTACATGAAAGGGTTTTATACATTTGAAAATCAAATCACAGGTGAAAATCTACATGTTTTCATCCCAACTTTTGAAATGTATTTTCCAGGAAAATTAAATTAATTTTAAACCTTATTTATTGGCTTTTTGTAAAACAGAAAGCCAATAAATACAATAAACAGTATTGATAAACCTCCAATCAAAAAATACATATTCATTTTTTGATTTTTCATTTTCTCAAATAATTCACTTTCTCGATTCGATTGAATTAATTTTTGTTCCTTTTCTTGAAGGATTAAATCCATTTCAGAGGCATTAATTAAATCTATTTTATCCCTCTCTAATAAAACACTTTTTACTTTTAAATATTCTTCCATCAACTGAAATGCCTTAACGAAATCTCTTTTTGATTTATGAACCTTGATTATAGCATCTAAAGCATCCATTTTCTCTACTAATAAACCTTTTTTAGTTGCAACATCAAGTGATTTATTATAATTCTCAATCGCTTTTGAGTGATTTTTAACTTCTAAATAATACTCACCAATATTAAAATAGCTTTCAGAAATAGCTTTCCAATTATGACATTCTAGTCTCAATTTTAATGCTTTTTCAAAATTCAATAATGCTCCTTCTAAATCATTTTCTCCAAAACAAACAATTGCTAAATTATTATACCCATGAGATGCTTGTATTTTAGAACCAGCCTTAATATTCAAAAATGTGCTTTTTAAAAAGTACTTAGAGGCTAATTTATTATCACCTCTTAATTGACATACAATTCCAAGTCTTGTCCAAGCATTGGCCTCCGATTCAATTTTCTTATATTTATGTGTTTGTTTAATATAATGCCAAATAATTTTTTCAGCTTTATCTAATTCATTTAAATCTGTGTAAGATTTAGCAATATTGATTTCAGCTAAAAATACAGAAGTTGGATCTTCCGATTTTTGTCCAGCTACTAATGATTTATTATACCAAATAATTGCATTTTTAGGTTCCCCCATTAGGTTATATCCATTGCCTATTTCACTTAAGGTTTCTGTTAACAAGGTATAATCCCCTATTTTTTCAAAATAATATTTCGCTTCTTTCAGAACTTGAATTCCTTTTAAACCTTTACCGTCTCTAATTAAAAAACTTCCTTGAGCTCTTTTCCCAGATGCAATTGCGAAATAAGATTTTTTTTCTAAACCTTCGAGCAATAATTCATTTGATAACATTTTAAGAGAATCAATTGAACCTCTGAGGTATTCATTCCATAAAACGAGTGAAATTTTCGTCTTTGAATCAATGTCTTTTGCATTTTTAAAGTCAGAATAATCAAACTTTTGTTCTTGACTAAACAATGAAAAAACTAGAAATATAGATGCTATAGTTAACCACTTCATAAAACGAAAATAAGAACAATCTTTTAAATGAATTAGACACTTATAAAAAAATATAAACGTTTAATCATTTCCATCCATTTTTCTATTGTCAGACAATTTACATTGATTAAATTTACCTCAAAAAAGAAATTCATATGGCAAACGCATTATTTAATGTTCCAAAAGCGATCAATGAACCTGTAAAAAGTTACGCTCCAGGATCTCCAGAGAAAAACGAATTAATTGCAACATACAAACAAATGCTTCAACAAGAACCTATTGATGTACCAATGTACATTGGAGGGAAAGAAGTAAGAACAAACGATAAAAAGAAAATGTCTCCTCCACATGATCACAATGTGACTTTGGGACATTTCAATTACGGAACTGCAGAACACGTTCAACAAGCAATAGATGCTGCAATGGCTGCTAAGAATGAATGGGCAAATTTACCTTGGGAACAAAGAGCATCTATCTTTTTAAAAGCTGCTGATTTATTAGCTGGACCTTTTAGAGCAAGAGTAAATGCAGCGACTATGTTAGCACAATCTAAAAATGTATTCCAAGCAGAAATAGATGCGGCTTGTGAATTAATTGATTTTTTCAGATTTAACGTACAATATTTAACTCAAATCTATAGCGAACAACCTGAATCTTTACCAGGAATGTGGAATAGATTAGAATATAGACCTTTAGAAGGATTTGTTTTCGCATTAACACCATTTAACTTCACTTCAATTGCTGCTAACTTATGTGCAGCTCCTGCAATGATGGGGAATGTTGTAGTATGGAAACCAGCAGATTCTCAAATGTATTCAGCTCAAGTTTTAATGGAATTATTCCAAGCTGCTGGATTACCTGATGGGGTTATCAATTTAATATCTGTTGATGGTCCTGTTGCTGGAGATGTAATTTTCAAAAACAAACATTTCGCAGGTTTACACTTTACAGGTTCAACTGCAGTTTTCAGACATTTATGGAAAGAAATTGGAAACAATATTGAGAAATATGTTTCTTACCCAAGAATCGTTGGTGAAACAGGTGGTAAAGATTTCGTGATGGTTCACAAATCTGCTGCACCAGCGGAGGTTGCAACTGCACTTTCAAGAGGAGCATTCGAATTCCAAGGTCAAAAATGTTCAGCTGCTTCTAGAGCGTATCTTCCAAGTTCAA
Organism: Candidatus Kuenenia stuttgartensis; assembly: GCA_943326025.2. Taxonomy (GTDB): domain Bacteria; phylum Bacteroidota; class Bacteroidia; order Flavobacteriales_D; family Crocinitomicaceae; genus CAIUKX01. The sequence continues at coordinate 7,138 of CALPRR020000052.1, forward strand.
CTTGGGGAGAAGTAAAAAGAATTTTAGTAAAACAAGTGAACTCATTTAAAATGGGAACACCAGAAGATACTTCAAACTTTGTAAATGCAGTAATCGATGAGAAATCATTTGATAAAATTGCAGGATACATTGATTTTGTAAAATCTCAAAATGATGCTGAAATTATTTGTGGTGGTAACTACGATAAATCAAAAGGTTACTTTATTGAGCCTACAGTTGTAGTAACAACAAATCCAAAATTCAGAACAATCGTTGAAGAAATATTTGGTCCTGTTTTAACAATTTACGTTTATGAAGACGATAAATTTGAAGAAACGATGGAATTGTTAGATCAAACTTCAGATTATGCTTTAACAGGTGCGATCTTAGCGAATGATCGTTACGCTATTAACTTAGCAATTAAAAAATTAGAAAATTCAGCTGGAAACTTCTACATCAATGATAAACCAACTGGAGCAGTAGTTGGACAACAACCATTTGGTGGAGCTAGAGGTTCAGGTACAAATGACAAAGCAGGTGCTGCGATGAATTTATTACGTTGGGTTTCAGCAAGAACAATCAAAGAAACTTTTGTTCCAGCAACAGATTATAGATATCCTTTTTTAGGTTAAAATAAAATCTCAAACACAAAAAAACCGATTCAAACATTGAATCGGTTTTTTTATGACATTAAATTTCTATTTCTTCTTATAGACAAATTTCGCATTTCCCTTTCCTTCCTGTGTCAAGGTTAATTCTGATTTGGAAGATTCAATTACTGAAAAAACTCTGGTATCAACATTTGGATCATTTGAAAATGCCATCGTTAGAGTTTGACTTTTAAAAATATAATAAACACCTGAATTTGAATACGAAACATTGTTTTTTGATCCTAATTCTGAAACAGTACCATCTGACCTTTTGTCTTTTGAGAAAATTAAAGTTTGAGAAATCGAATCTCCTACATTTTGACCATTAATGCTTTGTAATTCCCATTCACCGTTTAATTTTTTATTCAACACACTCTCTGGCGAACATGCAAAGAAGATAACCGATAATATTACTATAAAGCCAAGACCTTTTTTCATTGTTAGAATTTTTGAATTGGTCAAATGTAAGATTTTTTTAATGTTCAAAAAAATGACTTATGTTTTGATTTTCAATTTTTAATTTAATAGCCTGATTAAGTTTATATTTGTAGAGAAATTATTGGTAAAATGAAGTTAGTAATCTTAATGTTTATATCCATTTTTGTCTTTAGTGCTTGCAAGAAAAAAGATCAAAAAGACCAAGCTCAAATAGACGAAGGTATCATCACAAAATATATCACGGATAATAATTTAACTGCAACAGCAACTGGTTCAGGTTTATATTATGTTATGGAAACTATTGGAACAGGGATAAAACCAAATCCAGCATCTCAAGTTAAAGTTGCTTACAAAGGTTATTTTACTGATGGTTCTGTTTTTGATCAAAGTGCTGCTACAGGCATCACTTTTGGATTACAAAGCGTCATAAAAGGTTGGACAGAAGGTATACCCTATTTTAAAAAAGGAGGAAAAGGTAAATTATTAATCCCATCAGCTTTAGGTTATGGACCAAATGGCACAAATGGAATCCCTGCAAATTCAGTATTAATTTTTGATATTCATTTGATTGATGTTTATTGATTGATTCTTAAAAGTTTACTTCAAACATTTAAAATAATCAAAAGGCTCTAAACAATCATTGCATTGGTATTGTGATTTACAAGCAGTACTTCCAAATAAACTTACCATTCTTGTATTCACTGATTTGCATTGTGGACAAGGAACTTTAGGCGGTTCGGCAAATAAAACACTTTTATCTACCTCATCTTGTGGTGGCGCAATACCATATTCTAATAATTTCTGTTTTCCTGACTCTGTTATCCAATCAGTACTCCAAGCCGGAGATAAAGTTAATTCTACAGAAACAGTAGAAATTCCTTTTTCATTTAATTTAGCAATAATTTCTTCTTCAATTAACTTCATTGCTGGACAACCACTATAAGTTGGAGTAATTACAACCTTACATTTGTCCTCAATTAATTCAACTGATCTGATAACCCCTAAGTCAACAACTGTCAACACAGGGATTTCAGGGTCAAAAACTTCTTCTAAATAATTCCAAATTTCTTTTTCGGTTACCATGTCATATTTGGGTATGCTCGCTGCATGTACTGCATTTCTGCTAACAAATAACCTAATGCTTCTGTATGAAAACCTTTTCTACCGCCTTCTTGAATCCAATTATTTGAAGGAATAGTCAAAGTTGCCTGTTCCAAAACATCATTTACTGTCTTCGTCCATTCAGCTTTAATTTCTTCAGACGAAGGTATAATGTTTTCAGCAATCAAAACAGAATCTACGTCATCTTTATAGAAAATTTCATTCGTATATTTCCATAAAGCATCCAACGATTCTTGAATTCTAATATGTGATTCTTCAGTCCCATCACCTAAGCGAATTACCCATTCAGAAGTATGCTTTAAATGATATTTTGTTTCTTTCAAAGACTTCTCAGCAATTGCAGCTAGATGTTGATCTGTAGAATGTTGTAATTTTTCAAAAAGTGGTTTTCTGAAAGCATCGAACAAAAATTGACGCATGATCGTCTTACCAAAATCACCATTCATTTGTTCAACCAACAAAAGATTTTTATATTCTCTTTCGTAACGAAGAAACGCCAAAGCATCTCCATCTCTTCCTTTTCCTTCTAATTCACCAGCATAATTTAACAAACTTGTCGCTTGTCCAATTAAATCCAACGCTAAATTAGTCAAGGCGATATCTTCTTCTAAAATTGGACCATGACCACACCATTCTGAAACTCTATGCCCCAAAATCAAACTATCATCAGCTAATCTTAAAACATATTCGTATAAAGCTTTTTGTTTTTCCATAATTATTTTCAGAATCAAGACTTCAAGACATAAGACTGGAAGACTTATTCAACTTATTTAACTATTAATATTTTACATATGTGAGATTCCGTCTGGAACATCATAAAATGTTGGATGACGATAAATTTTAGAATCTGCTGGTTCAAATAAAGCATCCGATTCAGAAGAGTCATTTGCAAATACATTATTAGATTCGATTACCCAAATACTAATTCCTTCAGATCTTCTAGTGTAAACATCTCTGGCGTTTTCAATAGCCATCGTAGAATCCGCAGCTCTTAAACTCCCTACGTGTTTATGATTTAATCCTTGTTTGCTTCTAATAAATACCTCCCAAAGAGGCCATTCTTTTTTACTCATATCTTTTGAAGATTTTTAGATATTTAGATATTAGATAATTAGATGCTTTTTCAGACTAATTTCTAACTTCTATAAATCTAATTTCTAATACTATTTATTTTTTCTCTTCTCGGCAAAAGCCGATGCAGCTTCTCGAACCCACAGTCCATCTTCTTTTGCTTTACGGCGAGCATCTACTCTTTCTTTATTGCAAGGACCGTTTCCTTTAACAACTTCCCAAAATTCAGCCCAATTAATTTCACCAGTCTCGTAATGACCTGTTTCTTTATTGAGCTTTAAATCTTTATCAGGAATAGTTAAACCAATCATTTCAGCCTGAGGAACAGTAACATCTACAAATAATTGTCTTAATTCATCATTTGTACTACGTTTAATTTTCCAATTCATTGATTGAACTGTGTGTTTAGATTCAGCATCATTTGGTCCAAACATCATTAATGCTGGCCACCAAAAACGATTCAAAGCATCTTGTGCCATTTCTTTTTGAGCAGGAGTTCCTTGCGCTAAATGAGCAATAATTTCAAAACCTTGTCTTTGATGAAAAGATTCTTCTTTACAAACACGAACCATCGCTCTTGCATAAGGCCCATATGAGCATCTACACAAAGGAACTTGATTCATGATTGCTGCACCATCAACTAACCACCCAATTGCACCCATGTCTGCCCATGAAAGTGTTGGATAATTAAAAATTGATGAATATTTAGCTTTCCCTGAATGTAAATCATCGATAGTCTCTTCACGATCAGCACCTAAAGTTTCTGCAGCAGAATATAAATATAAACCATGTCCTGCTTCATCTTGAACTTTAGCTAGTAATACAGCTTTTCTTCTAAGATTTGGAGCACGTGTAATCCAATTACCTTCAGGTAACATCCCTACAATCTCTGAATGCGCATGTTGAGAAATCTGACGAATCAACGTTTGACGATAATCATCTGGCATCCAGTCATTGGGCTCGATTTTAATATCGTTGTCGATTTTCTCTTGAAAACGTCTTTCTAATTCTAAGATATTTTTGTCTTCCATTTAATTATAGTTCTTCGCTTAGGACAAATTTAATCTTTTTTTAGCTTTATTCAAAAGAATGATAGTTAGCAATAAAAAATTATTAATTCTATACTTATTTTATAAGAACAAGTACACTTCACCCTCGCTTTTCAACCATTCATAGAAAACTTTAAAATTTCAACTATTATTGTTTAAAAAAAATCTAAATTTGTTTCACAAAATTAAATTATTAAATATGAGTTTTAGGAAAATAGCATTTTTATTTTTCAGTTTATCCATTCTAAGTTTTACTTCATTCTCACAATCGAAGTATACATTGAGTGGAACAATCATTGATAAATCAACAGGTGAAGGATTAATTGGTGCTCAAGTTCGAGTAAAAGATTTAACAGGTGTTGGAGCTGTTACAAATGAATATGGTTTCTATTCAATTAGTTTAATCGGAGGAAAACATACATTTGAATTTTCATTCATTGGCTATGAACCTCAAACATTAGAAATTGATTTAATTGAGAATAAAAAATTAAATATCGATTTATTATTACCTTCTAAAGATAAAGAATTACAAGAGGTAGTCATTACATCTAAAAAGAAAGATGAAAATGTAAAAACAGCACAAATAGGTGCAGAAACATTAGATCCTAGACAGTTATCTAAAGTGCCAGTAATTTTCGGTGAAAAGGACATTATAAAAACTATGCAATTAACACCTGGTATTAAAAGTGGTGGAGATGGTAGTTCTGGATTTTATGTAAGAGGTGGTTCTTCAGATCAAAATTTAATTTTATTGGATGAAGCTCCTGTATATAATGCTTCACATTTATTAGGTTTCTTCTCTACATTTAATAGTGACGCAATTAAAACAGCTACAATATACAAAGGAACACAACCTGCACAATACGGAGGGAGACTTGCATCAGTACTAGACATTAGAATGAATGAAGGTAACAATCAGAAATTTAGAGTTAGCGGAGGTATTGGATTAATCTCTTCTAAATTAAACCTTGAAGGACCTATTCAAAAAGGAAAATCTTCATTCTTAATTACTGCGAGAAGAACCTATGCTGATGTTTTCTTAAAATTATCTAAAAAAGAAACGTTAAAAAGCAGTTCACTTTATTTCTATGATGTTAATGCCAAATTGAATTACAGGATTAGTGATAAAGATAAAATCTATTTATCAGGTTATTTTGGTAGAGATAAATTAGGTGTAACTGGATTTGGATTGACTTGGGGCAATGTTACAGGGACAGCAAGATGGAATCACATCATCAATGAAAAAATGTTCTCAAACACTTCTTTTATTGTGAGTAACTATATTTACAATATCGGAATTAAATCTAATGATATCGATATTTCTATCAATTCAACACTTCAAGATTACAACTTGAAACAAGAATTTCAATACTTTGCGAATTCTCGAAATAAAATAAAATTTGGTTTCAACTCAATTCATCACAGTATCATTCCTGGACAAATTGAAGCTAGTGCTGGTTCTGGTGTAAACACAATCAAATTAAAACCAAAATTAAGCTGGGAAAACGCTATTTTCTTAAGTAATGAATGGACAGCTACTGAAAAAATAAACATTAACTACGGTTTAAGAGGATCAGCTTTTTCATTATTAGGAAATGGTGGAGAATTTTATACTTATGATTCACAAGGATTAATCGCCACAACTGACACTTTTTCAACTAATAAAATCATTAACACCTATTATAACTTAGAACCAAGAGTTTCTGCAAGTTTTGTTTATTCTAAAACAGCATCTATAAAAGGTGGTTATTCTAGAAATGTTCAAAATGTTCACTTAATTTCAAATTCAACTGGTGATAATCCTA
>CALPRR020000053.1 GCA_943326025.2 Candidatus Kuenenia stuttgartensis
AATCAAATAACATTTTATCTAAACCAGTTGTGTAACGAACTGTATGAACTGTCCCTTTCATATCCAACGAATCTTCGTTTAAATAAAGTGCATCCATAAAACACATCAAACGTCCACCTCGCATTAAAAACTGATCAATAATGTATAAATCTTTATCTGAAAAAGGGGCTCTTGGACGAGCAATAACTAATCCATCAACACCATCTAACGCTCCAACTGAGTCATTTAAAATCACATCTTTAATTGCATAATTAGGTGAAATTAATGCTCTTGCTCTTTGCGATTCTGCAAAAGTTAACTCTCCATGACCTTGTAAAAAAGCAATTCGTTGACGTTTCTCAATAATAGAACGTTTAAATGTGCTTATTAACATGTACTCTAAATTGTTAATCGCATTTTGAACCATTTGACCTAAGGCAGGATCATTTAAATTATATGGCTTACCTGGAGGAGTTCCTGGAAGGAATTGAATTGTATTTACAGTATATCCTTTATAATCAATAACTGCACCTGGCCAAATCAACAATTGATTTTGAGAACCATCTTTCATGTAAGTCACATCCATCGGGATAATACCTTTCCCTTTATCGTAAATAGTTTCAAAAAGTTCTTGTTGCTCTTTTTCTGTTCCTGTTAAAGGATCAATAAACTGATATTCAATTTTCTTTCCTGCAATTTGTCTAAATTCTTTTAGTTTATCTTCTAGCGCATTTTTAAACAATTTCAATTCAGAAGGCAGATTTCCTGAAAGGTATATTTTAAGCGATAATCTATCAGTAAAAACTGAATCATTTTGAAGAAATAACTCAGTCCCTTTAGAAAGTGAATAACGTTGATCTTCAGTCATGTCCCAACGTTTATTTAAGAACGAGAAGATAATGTTTACAATTATTATCCCAACAATGAAAATTAGTAAAAATGTCCAGTTGAAAATACCTTTAAAGTTTTTTTTAGTCGTCGTCATTTTAAGCTTATTTTTTCAATGATTTAATGACTGTTAAAGCCGCAAATATGAACAATCCAATGATTGATATAAAATAGAAAAGATCTGCAGTATCAATTACACCTCTTTTTATCGAATCATAATGATAGGTCATTCCGCAATACTGAATTACAGAGTCAAAACTTCCCATTAAATTAAAAGAACCAATTTTGCCAAGTCCAAAATAGAAAACCCAACACAAAAATGCACCTAAAATAAATGCTACAATTTGACTACTTGTAATCGCAGATGCGAAAATACCGATGGCGATAAAAGTTGAACCTAAAAGAAGTAATCCGATGTATGAAGTAAACGTTGCTCCACTATCAATAATACCAATAGGTTTGCCAAGGTAATACATTGAAATATAATAGATAATTGTAGGAATTATAGCAATCACTAAAAGCGTAACGCCTGCGAAATATTTTGCTAAAATGATTTGTAAATCAGATATAGGCCTTGTAAAAAGAAGTTCAATCGTTCCTGTTCTTCTTTCTTCTGCAATTGAACGCATTGTAATTGCAGGAATTAGAATTAGAAAAATGAATGGAGATAGATTAAAGAAAGGTATTAAATCTGCTTCTGTACCTTGTAAAAGATTAGTTTCATCTGAAACTACCCAATGAAAATAGCCTGATAAAATAAGATAAATTAGGATAAAAACATACCCAATTATTGAACTTAAGAAACTTCTAATTTCTTTGAAATATAATGCTTTCATTTTTAAATTGACCTCGTATTTTTTAAATGTAAAATTCAACGAACTACAAAAATAAGATTTCCTAGCAAAACATCAATAAAGGAAAGTTTATATTTATCAATTAGTTTACATGTCTAAAACAAAAAAGCTGTCATGCGACAGCTTTTTTAACCTAACAAAACTAAACTAACTTGAAAATCTTTATAACACAGGCACTACTCTGCTTGATTTTCTATACTAACTATGAATTTACTTTTTAATTATTTTTATGTGTGTGTAATAATCATCTTTATTTATTTAATAAAATACTTTCTCTGTAAACTTATTAAAAAACAAAAGGAATGTTGCTTTCAAATAACTGGAAGAAATTCTATTACAATCATACATTTTACAGTTCGAATTTAAATATTCTCATGCTTTTAAAATTAATAATTCCGCTAATTATAAAGTGAAATACATAGTTATACTATTCAATCCATAAGTAGTTCTACTTAGTAGAATTAATTATCCATAAAAATTTGGAGAATCGGAAATAATTTCTGAATATTTGCAAAGCATTTCCACAGCGGTGGAGAATATGTTTATAAAGAAGAGGTAAGAGACAGGCTCAATGATCCTCTGGCAACCAACTTAAAGTCCGTCATTTGACAGATTGGAAAACCGGTGCCAATTCCTGATCCCGAATATTCGGGAAAATATAAATTAATAGTATAAAAATGGAAAAAAGTACAACATTTACCGCATTTGCTTTCAATTCTCATATTGAAAAATTCAACTTCTCTTTTATTTTATTAAACATTGTTTTTAGTATGTGCTGCTGCATGTAATCTAAAAACTAAATCTTTTAAACTTTTCTTTAAGTTTTCCCTTTCGATTTATTGTTTAATTTAATACTATAAACATTATGTTTTTTCAAAATACATTTTCTTCAAATACAAATACACTAACAGTGGAAAAGACTTTACTTGAATTTGATTCAAATCCAATTAACAAAACATTTGATACGCTTTTCATTACTGAATCAAATGAAACATTAAATGGCTTATCAATTACTTTTCATGCTTACGGGAAATACATTCCTGGAAAAACCAAAGTGGTATGGGCATGTCATGCTTTAACAGGAAATTCAGATGTTTTTGATTGGTGGCCAGGTTTATTTGGTGAGAATGATTATTTCAATCCAAAGGATTACTTCATTATTTGTGCGAATGTTATTGGATCTTCTTATGGTTCAACAAGTTCAGATCATAAAGATGAAAATGGAAATTTGTATTTGAATAATTTCCCAACTGTAACTCCTCGTGACATGGCTCGTGTTCATGAAATCTTAAGAACGGAACTTGGAATTGAACAAATCGACATTCTTATTGGAGCATCATTAGGTGGACAACAAGCAGTTGAATGGTCAATCGAACAACCTTCTGTTTTTAAGCAATTAATTTTAGTAGCAACGAATGCACGTCACTCTGCTTATGGAATTGCATATAATGAAACGCAACGACAAGCTATATACAACGATCCAACGTACGGAAAAGGTTCAATCGATGATGCAAAAGATGGATTAAAAGTAGCTAGAGCAATTGCAATGATTAGTTACCGCTCTTATCAAGGTTATGAAATTACTCAAACGGATGAGGATTTAAATAAAATTGATGATTTCAAAGCAAGCTCCTACCAACGTTATCAAGGACAAAAATTAGCGAATCGTTTCAATGCATATTCATACGTCACATTAAGTAAAGCAATGGATGCACACAATGTTGGTCGAAATAAAGAATCGATTGAAGCAGCTTTAGCACAAATAACAGCTAAGACATTGGTAATTGGAATTGATAGTGACAATTTATTTCCAGTATCGGAACAAATTTATTTAAAAGAACATATTAAAGGTGCCAAATACATTGCTATTTCATCGGCATTTGGACACGATGGCTTTTTGGTGGAAGGACCTAAATTAAAAGAAATCATTGATGATTTTTTAGTGAATGACTTTAGGAGATTTTCTCCGACAACATTTAAACGTTGATTTTGAATGTTGGATTTTGAATTATAAATTTTGAATTTTTAAAAAGATTATGAGAAAACAATTAACGATAGGATTATTTGGATTTGGATGTGTAGGTACTGGATTGTACGAAGTTTTAAATCAATCAAATTTATTGGATGCTAAGATTAAACGCATCATTGTAAAAGACAGAACGAAGAAACGTATCATCGGTGCGGAGCATTTTGGTTATGAAGCTTCCGAAATTTTAAACGATGAAGAAATCAATTTAGTAGTTGAGTTAATCAATGACAGTAACGAAGCTTTAGCGATTGTTAGAGAAGCTTTATCAAAAGGAAAACATGTAGTTTCTGCGAATAAAAAATTAATTGCTGAACATTTGGATGAATTATTAAATCTTGCGAAAGAAAACAATGTTTCGTTTTTATACGAAGCTTCTGTTGCTGGTTCAATTCCAATCATCCGTAACTTGGAAGAATATTATAACAATGATTCTTTATCATCTGTCCAAGGAATTGTGAACGGAACAACAAATTACATTTTAACACAAGCGAATTATGGTGTTTCTTATGCTGATGCATTACAAAAAGCACAAGAATTAGGTTTTGCTGAAGCTGATCCAACATTAGATGTGGATGGTTTTGATTCAAAATTCAAATTGGTTTTATTAATCAAACATGCATTTGGATTAACTGTTCAACCTGAGAATGTATTTAATTATGGTATCCGTCAAATCAAACCTCAAGATGTAAAATATGCTTCTGAGAAAGATTACAGAATTAAATTATTCGCTAGAGCAGAAAAAATTGGAAATAAAATCGTTGGTTTCGTAGCTCCTCACTTCATCAAAAAAGACCACGTTGCTTATCAAGTTGACAATGAATTCAACGCTGTAATCGTTGAAGCTTCTTTCTCTGATAGACAATTATTTTTAGGAAAAGGAGCTGGAAGTTTCCCAACTGCGAGTGCTGTATTGTCTGATGTTTCAGCTTTACAATATGATTACCAGTACGAATATAAGAAGTCAAACACTGAGACAAAACCAGTTTATGCAGAAGATTTTTATTTGAAAATCTATTTAGCTTCTAAAGACATTCAAGCATTAAATGAAATTCCATTTTACTTCTTGGACGAAAAATTCCAAAGTTCTGGTTACAACTACCAAACTGGTTGGGTAAAATTTAGCGACTTAAGCAAATTTGATTTTAACAATATTGAAAAATTATTTTTCGCTGTGCTTCCAGAATCATTTAAAGACGAAGAAGAGTTTTTAAAATTCAAAGCTGAAAATGAAGTTTTAGTAAACGAAATAGCTTAAATTTAATGTCAAATTAAAAAACGAGCTAAATAACATGATGAATTTTATTTAACTCAGTATTAAAAAAGAAATATAATGAAAAGCCCTTTAGCTTGGTACATTGCTGGTCCATTGATCGGTTTAATTGTACCATTACTTTTAATTTTAAAAGAAAAACAATTTGGAATCTCTTCAAGTTATAGATATTTGGGATCTAAATTGTTCAAGAAAGTCAATTATTTCAACTACAAAAGCGAAAGTGATGCTTGGCAATTTCAATTTGCTATTGGGCTGATTTTAGCTGGTTTGATTATCCCTCAATTAATTGATGTAGAAGCGATCACTACTTTAGAAGCGAATACTTCCTACGGTTTAATTTTTGAGAAAATTTATTCAAGCAGTAATATCCTTTTCTTTTTTATTGGAGGATTATTCGTTGGATTCGGATCTAGATATGCCAATGGATGTACAGCAGGACATTGTATTATGGGAATTTCACAATTCTCAGTAAGTTCAATTGTTTCAACTGTATGTTTTTTCATCGGTGGATTATTTGTTAGTTATATTGTTATTCCTTTTCTGTTTTAAGTATGAAATTTATTTTAACATTGATACTTGGTTTCGCATTTGGAACAGTATTATTAGCAACTCAAGCGTTTTCATGGTTTCGTATTCAACAAATGTTTCGATTTGAATCATTTCACATGTATGGCGTATTATTTTCAGCGATTGCAACTGCTGCAATAAGTTTGATTATCATCAAAAAATTCAAAGTAAAATCGATTAATGGAAATCCAATTGAAGTGACTCCGAAAAAATTAGATTTGAAAGCAAATATCATCGGAGGTTTACTTTTTGGAATTGGTTGGGGATTAACTGGAGCTTGTTCTGCCCCGCTATACATTTTAATAGGACTTCATTACGAAATTGGTATTGCCTTATTTTTAGGAGCAATGGTTGGAGTTTATTTATTTGGTATTTTTGATAGTAGAAAAAAGAATTTATAATCTAACATTAGAATAAATGAGTTTAGAATTAAATAGAATTGAAGAACCATTTGTATTTGAATTAAAAAACGAAGATGGTGTAGTTTGTGGAATTGATGCGAATCCTGCTATTGGAGGAAAAAATAAAGGTTTACGTCCAATGGAATTGTTAGCTGGTTCTTTAGCTGGTTGTGCTTCCATCGATATTCTTTTGATTCTAAAAAAACAGAAAATAGAACCAACTCATTTTTCGATTAAAATAGATACTAAAAGAGCAGAAGGCGTACCTGCTATTTTCGAAGAAATCAAATTAACTTTTTTCGTGAATCCAGAAGTGAATGCTGAAAAATTAGATCGCGCCATTGGATTGACTTTAGAAAAATATTGTTCTGTATCAGCCTCTTTGAAAGAAAACATTAACGTCATTTACGAGGTAAAAAATATCTAAATATTATGAGAGACGAAACTTTAGCTATTCGATTACAAACTGAGCGTTCGCAATACAAAGAACATTCAGTTCCATTATACATGACAAGTAGTTATGCTTTTGATGACGCTGAAGAAATGCGTGCGTTATTTGCAGATGAAAAAGAAGGAAATATTTATTCAAGATATTCAAATCCAAACGTTCAAGAATTCATTGATAAAATTTGTGCGTTTGAAAAAGCAGAAGCTGGTTGGGCAACTGCATCTGGAATGGCTGCTGTATTTACTCTATTTGGTTCTTTATTAAGTGCAGGAGATCACATTGTTTCTTGTCGTTCAGTTTTCGGTTCAACACACCGATTATTGGTAGATATTTTCCCAAAATGGAATATTTCTTCTACTTATGTCGATTTCGATGATTACGATGGTTTTGAAAATTCGATTCAAGAAAACACAAAATTTGTTTACATTGAAACTCCTTCTAACCCAGGTTTAGATATAATTGACTTAGAACGATTGGCAGCGATCTGTAAAAAGAAAAATGTATTATTCGTTGTAGACAATTGCTTTGCAACACCAATATTACAACAACCGTTGACTTTTGGAGCAGATGTTTCGATTCATTCTGCAACGAAATACATTGATGGACAAGGAAGAACTTTAGGAGGCGTAATTGTTGGATCAAACGAAATCATCAAACAAGTGGAAGCTTTTGCTCGTCACACAGGACCCGCAATGAGTCCTTTTAATGCATGGATTCTTTCAAAATCAATTGAAACATTGCCTTTACGCATGGAGAAACATTCTCAAAATGCCCTGGAAATTGCTAAAAGATTGGAAAGTAATGACAAAGCAAAATGGGTAAAATATCCATTATTAGAAAGTCATCCTCAATTTGAAATCGCTAAAAAACAAATGAAATTGGGTGGTGGAATTGTTTCTTTTGAAATCAAAGGAGGATTGGAAGCTGGAAGAAATTTCTTAGATAAATTAAAACTATTCTCTTTAACAGCTAATCTTGGAGACACGAGAAGTATTGCTACTCATCCTGCATCAACAACACATTCAAAATTAACACCCGAACAACGCTTAGATGTTGGTATTTCAGATGGTTTAATACGTCTATCTATCGGATTAGAACATATTGAAGATATTTGGGAAGATATATTACAAGCGCTTTAAAAATGTAAAAATCCTTTTCTATTGAAGAGGATTTTTTTTTAATTTATACAGTTTAGTTATTTGAAAAATATTATTTTTACCCCATGTTTAAATGGCTATATTTCATCACTTTCAGCTGCCTCATATTGGCTTGTTCTCTAAATTCAGAACAAGAACGTCAATTAAACAAATCACTTTCAAATTATTTAAATGCTAAGAATTCTGGAGCAATCTTGGAATACACATCGCTTATTTACCCAGAATTAATTCGAGAATGGAAAACAAGTGGGTTAGATACTTTGAAAGAAAAAGTGAAACTAAAAACGGATACAACTGAATTGAAAAACTTTGAAAATCCTTTTTTAATTCAAACAAAAAAAGAAAATAAAACTATTCAAATCAAATATCAATTAGATTGTTATTCAAATGAATATAATTCATCCGAAAAAACGAAAGTGAACCTTTATGCTATCTCAAATGACGAAGGAAAATCCTGGTTCTTTATGGATGAAAAAGATTATATAAATCCTCAAACGTGTAAAAAACTGAAGCGACTCATTCAGTAGTGAATTAATTTATGAAAACATACATTGCCTCCATCCTATTTATCATAATTCAATTGCCTTTATTCGCTCAAAACTGGCAACCTATGGGAACACGCTCAAATTCTTTAGCAAATTCCTCTGTTTCCATTTCAGATGTTTGGGCTTACCACAACAATCCAGGTGCACTTGGAAATCTAAAAAAGACTTCATTCGGTTTTTCTTATGAAAATCGTTATTTACTAAAAGATACTCAATTTCAAGGATTTTGCTTTGCTTCGCCAACTAAAATAGGCGTTATTTCAGTCGGCGGACAATTCTATGGAAGTGATAATTTAAAAACGTATCGAGCAGGGTTTGGATATAGTTTAAAATTAACAGACTATTTAGCTGCAGGCGTTCAATTGAATTCTCTCGGAATTCGACTTCCATCCTATTATGGCTCAAAAAATTCTATGACTGCTGAAATTGGATTACAAGCTTTTATCAATGAAAAATGGTCAATCGGTTTTAGTGCGTTTAATATTTCTAATTCAAAATTAGCAAGCTTTCAAAATGAACAATTTTCAACCGTTTTGCGATTAGGAACTACTTATAAAATTTCGAAGAATGTTCAACTTTTCCTTCAGGCTGATAAATCGATCCTTCATAAAATTCAATTCAAAACAGCATTCGAATACAACTCAAAAGAGAAGTTCTTTTTCCGAGGAGGAATTTCAACGCAACCACTTTTCGTCAGTTTTGGATTTGGTTATCATTTCAAAAAAATGGATTTGAATCTCGGAAGTTCATACCAACAAATTTTAGGATGGTGTCCATCATTTACATTGAATTTCGAATTGAACAAAAAGCAAAATGAAAGTAATTAATCTAATCGCATTTGTTATTTTTCTTGCTTCATTCAATTTCATTTATGGTCAAGAAAAGTCTGAAATCATCCAACAACGGATAGAATTTTTAGCTGAACATAACGAAAATGAAGATATTGACCTTACAGCAACAATGGATGCTTTGAATTATTATTTTGAACACCCCATAAACTTAAACCAAACAACTGAAGATGAATTAAATGAAATTGGAATACTAACTCAGTTTCAAGTACAAGATTTATTATTACATTTAAAGAAAAATGGCAAATTAATTACGATTTATGAACTTCAAACGTTAAAATATTGGGATCAAACAACCATCCAAATGATCCTTCCTTTTGTGACGGTCGATGAAAAAATCGAACAAGTAAATTTGAACCTAAAAGAAATTTTAAAGTACGGAAATTTTGAAATGTACAACCGCTATCAACTGATTCCAGAAAAGAAACAAGGCTATTTCGATTCAACTTCAAATGGAAATTATCAAGGCAATGTGAACCATTATTATTCACGATTGAGGTATTCTTATCGAACAAATTTAAGTTTAGGTTTCACTGCAGACAAAGATCCAGGCGAACCATTTTTTCAAGGAGTAAACAAACAAGGATATGATTTTTATTCAGCACATGCCTATTATAGAGGCGGTAAATATTTGAAAGGAATTGTCATTGGTGATTATCATATCGGTTTGGGTCAAGGCTTGTTAATTTGGACCAATTATGCTTTTGGTAAAACTGCAGATGTGACCAACATCAAGAAAACAGCAAATTCATTTAAACCATATACTTCAGCAGATGAAAACCAATTTTTAAGAGGATTCGCAATTGATTTGGGATATAAAAATTTCACATGGACAAATTTCGGTTCTATCAAAAAAATGGATGCAACCGTTCAAACGGATTCAACATCTAATTTTAGTTTTTACAGTTCTATTCAAGCAACAGGTTTACATCGAACCACAACCGAAATCGAACGCAAAAATTCAGCTATTGAAAAAATCGTCGGTTCTTCTTTAAGCTACAAAAACAGAAATTTCAAAATTGGATTGAATACTATTTTTCAAGGTTATGACAAAGATTATTCAAAAGACATACAGACTTATAATCAATTTGATTTCCGAGGAAAAGAGATGATTAATATCAGCACCGATTACAATTGGGCGATAAAAAATTTAAATTTCTTTGGAGAGATAGCACATAACTCCTTTTCAAATGGAATCGCGCAACTTCATGGTGTTTTAATAGCGATTGATTCTAGAGCAAGCTTCTCCTTAATCTGTAGAAATTATGCAAAGAATTATCAAAGTTTTTATTCCAATGCTTTTGCTGATGCTACAAAAACTCAAAACGAAAAAGGAATTTATGTTGGTGCTAAAATCAAATTAAACTCCAATTGGTTTATCAATTCCTATGCTGATTTATTTTCTTCACCTTGGCTAAAGTATCAAGTGGATGCTCCTTCAGTTGGTCATGATTTATTTTCTCAAATAACTTACAAACCTTCTAAAAAATTAGAGATTTATGGTCGCATAAGAGAACAAAATCATCAGAAAAACAGTCGTTACTCCGATGGTTCTATATCAAACCTAGACGATAATATCCAACGCAATATTCGATTAAATTTGAATTATCAAGTTTCTGAAAACATCACTTTAAAAAGTAGAATAGAATATGTTTCATTAGAAGGAAAATCAAAGACTGTTGAAACGGGTTCATTAATGACACAAGATTTATTCTATAAACCTAAAAAGTTACCATTTGATCTAATTTTTCGATACGCTTTATTTCAAACAGATAGCTACGATACTCGAATCTACAGTTATGAATCGAATGCTCAAAATGTATTTTCGATTCCAGCTTATTATGACAAAGGTTCTAAGTTTTATATTTTGATTCGAACCACCTTTTTACGTCATTTTGATTTATGGATTCGTTATGGAAAGACCGTTTATGTCGATCAAAATGTAATCGGAAGTGGGAATGAATCAATTTTAGGTAATCAAAAAAGCGACTTAACATTCCAATTAAGGCTAAAACTATAACTGTTTTTAGGGTAGCTTAATCTATCTTTAAATTTCATTTAAGCATGAGCCTTTTAATGTTTATGAATGAACAAACAAATGTGAATGAAACTATAATTATTTCTGTTATTCAATAAATAATTGTATCTATATTTGCTTATCGAATATAAATTTAAAAAAGAAGATGAATTTCATACTCTCAAGTACAACACTTTTACGTCATTTACAAAGCATTTCAGGTGTTTTAGCAACTAGTAATACCTTGCCAATTTTAGATAATTTTTTATTCGAAATTGAAGATGGTCAATTAACAGTTTCTGCTTCTGACCTTGAAACAACAATGAGAACAACATTAGAGGTTGAATCAAAAGATGGAGGAAAGATTGCTATTCCTGCAAAATTGTTGCTTGAAGTTCTTAAAAACTTACCAGATCAACCTTGTACATTTATTGTGGACATGAACAATTTCGGAATTGAGATTGCTTACGACAATGGAAAGTCGAAAATGGTTGGATATAATGGTGAAGAATATCCAAAAACTCCAGCTATTGAAAACAGTAATACAATTAAAATTTCTGGAGAAATTATTTCTAAAGCAATTAACAAAACGTTATTCGCTACTGGAAATGATGATTTAAGACCTGTAATGAGCGGTGTTTTTTGTCAGTTTACACCAGAAGATATTACATTCGTTGCAACTGATGCACACAAATTAGTTCGTTATAGAAGAACAGATTCTCAAGCAACTGGAAGTTCTTCATTTATTCTTCCTAAAAAACCATTGAACTTATTGAAATCTAATGTTCGTGGTGATGAAGAAATTTTAATTGAATACAATGATTCAAATGTAATTTTCACTTTAAATGACATCGTTTTGATCTGTCGTTTAATTGATGGGAAATATCCAAACTACGAAGCAGTTATCCCTAAAGAAAATCCAAATGTATTAACAATTGAAAGAGCTCAATTTTTAAGTTCTATCAAACGTGTTTCTATTTTTGCAAATAAAACAACTCATCAAATTAAATTAAAATTAGCTGGTTCTGAATTATCTCTTTCAGCTGAAGATTTAGATTTCTCAAATGAAGCAAATGAGCGTTTAACATGTAACTACGATGGAGACGACATGGAAATTGGTTTCAATTCTCGTTTCTTAATGGAAATGTTAAACAACATGGACACTACAGAAGTTAAATTGGTTATGAGTGAGCCTAGCAGAGCTGGTTTATTAATCCCTGGAAATTCTTCTAATGAGCATGAAGATATTTTAATGTTGGTGATGCCAGTGATGTTGAATAGATAACTTCGACTCCGCTCAGTTACAACGACTCCGCTCAATTACATAAAATGAAATTTTGAATTTTGAATTTTGAATTTTGAATTTTGAATTTTTATATAAAAAAAACCGATTTTTTCAAATCGGTTTTTTTGTTTTATAGTTTTTATATTATAATAATTCTTCGATGATTCTATCCATTGAGTAACCTTCTGCCTCTGCTCGGTAGTTACGAACTAAACGGTGTCTTAAAATTGGTTTCGCAACTGCTTTTACATCCTCAATGTCTGGTGAATATTTCCCATTTAATACAGCGTGACATTTCGCGCCAATAATTAAGTATTGAGAAGCTCTTGGTCCAGCACCCCATGAAATAAAATCTTTTGTCAATTGAGGAGCAAAATCACTACTAAAACGTGTTTTACCAACTAATTTTACGGCGTATTCTAACACATTATCAGGTACAGGAACGCGACGAATTAAATCTTGATATTGCATAATTTCTTCTCCAGAAACAACTCTTTTCAATTCTGTTTTCACATCTGAAGTTGTCGCACGAACAATGGCCATTTCTTCATTATACGTTGGATAATCAACCCAAATATTGAACATAAAACGGTCTAATTGTGCTTCAGGTAATGGATACGTTCCTTCTTGCTCAATTGGATTTTGAGTTGCTAAAACAAAGAAGGGAGCTGGCAATGGATAATTTACACCACCTGTTGTAA